>CAYOBS010000006.1:0-21798 GCA_964402305.1 uncultured Planctomycetaceae bacterium
TTCAGGCTTCAGGCTTCAGGCTTCAGGCTACAGGCTTCAGGCTTCAGGCTTCAGGTTCCAGGTTCCAGGTTCCGGGTTCCAGGTTCCAGGTTCCGGGTTCCGTCTTTTGATTTTCCTGACTATCCCGGCGCGCCGGGACTACCGACTACTGGTTCTTGTCGGAACGCCGGGGCCTTGCCTTCTTTCGCTGCCGGGCCTGCTCCTCGTGCTCCTTCTGAGCGGACTTCAATATGCCCCAGCCCTGCCGCGTGATCCTGTAAAACCCAGCCGCAAAACCAATAATTCCGCCGAGTATGAAGAATCCCAACTTGCCGCCAAGCAGCCACTGATCCAGCAGCCAGCCCGCCCCCAAGAACAACAGGAACGTGAGAAAAAACTCCAAGCCGACCGTAGCGTATCGCAACAAGTTTCGCGGAGGCTGGGTTTCGTCCATCTTCGGCGACCATTAGTAGCAGCGGCCGACCTGCCCCACCTGCGGCATGCCGGGTCCGGCTGCGGGTAGAATGCCATTAAGTATCCCAAATACAACTCGGCTGTCAAGGACTGGCACGGCTAAAACCGCCCTTGACCCGCCCCCCTCGCGCGGGTATGCAGAAGCTTGCGGACAAAGAAGGAGATTAACAATCGAAACAACCAAGTTCCCTGCTCGCTGAAGCGGGCATGTATCGAGGCCCGAAACACGGTTCCAGATTCCAGGTTCCAGGTTCCAGGCCTGCCTGCCGGTAGGCAGGTTCCGCTTTTTGCTTTTCCCGGCTACCCTGCTTCGCCTGAAGCTACGCAGGGCTGCGCCGGCTACAAAAATGTTCTGCCCGACGACCAAGAAGGCCCGGTTGTTTCGCGCCTGGATTACCAGGCACCCCCTATGGTGCGCCTGGCAGGTGACCTACCGGTGCAACTTCCGCTGCCGGTTCTGCCACTACTGGCGCGATCCGCTCGGCATGGCCGCCGAGCCGCCGGTGGGCCAGTTCGCCAACGGCGCCCGAAAACTCGCCTCCTTCGGCTCGCTGCTGATAAGCCTGGCCGGCGGGGAGCCGATGCTCCGGCCCGACCTGCCGGACATCGTCCGGGCGGTCGCCGAGTACCACTTCCCATTCGTGACGACCAACGGCCGGCTCATCACCGCCGGGGCCGCCCGCGACCTGATGGAAGCCGGCGTCTGGGGCGTGTCGGTCAGCATCGACTACGCCGACCCCGACCGCCACAACGCCGCCCGAGGCATGGACGACGCCTGGCAGAACGCCTGGCGGGCCGTGGAACTCCTCTCGGCCGCCCGCGTCCATAAGTGGCAGCGGGTAAACGTGATGTGCGTGCTGCTCAACGACAACCTCGACCAGATCGAGCCGCTTATCGCCATGGCGGCAAAGCGCGACGCGTACTTCATGGTCCAGCCCTACGGGCAACTCAAGACCGGCTCGAAGGCCTTCATCCACAACGGGCCTGTGGGCGGCAGGCTGGTCGAACTGCGTCGCCGCTGGCCTAACTTTCTGTCCAACCCCTGCTACCTCCGGCGGTTCGACCAATTCCTCGCCGGCGGCGTGCCGGGCTGCAAGGCCGGGCGGGCGTTCTTCAACATCGACTCATCCGGCGGGGTCGCCATTTGCGTCGAACGCAAGACCCGCCCCATCGCCAACCTCTACACCGACTCCGCGGCCGTCATCCACCAGCGCCTCCGCGCCGCCTCGGCCGACAACGCCTGCACCGCCTGCTGGTACAACTGCCGCGGCGAAGTCGAAAGCCTCTACTCCCCAAAGAGCCTCTGGAAGTCCCTGCCGACGCTGCTGAACGACCGGGGCCGCACGCCGAAACGGTAGTAGGCACCGAGATGATTCAAAAGGCCTCCCGATGCGGCGGGCAGCAGCAAGGCGTCGCGCTAGTCGATAGCCCGGAGGGCGACAAGATATGTAGCCCGCCACGCCCGTGGCGAGCCCGTAGGGCGATAAGATGTGTAGCCCGCCTCGCCAGTGGCGAGCCCGGAGGGCGACAAGATGTGTAGCCCGCCACGCCCGTGGCGAGCCCGTAGGGCGATAAGATGTGTAGCCCGCCACGTCAGTGGCGAGCCCGTAGGGCGACAAGATATGTAGCCCGCCACGTCAGCGGCGGGCCCGTAGGGCGACAAGATATGTAGCCCGCCACGTCAGTGGCGGGTAAGATTGTCTCCCACAATCAAGCCCCGGACGGGGCGACACAAAGGCCCGATTGGGGCGAAAGGAAAGGGGCAGCACATGTCGCATACGTACACAAGCCTGCAGTATCACACCGTATTCAGTACGCACCAGCGGCGGCTATTCTTGACCGAAGACATTCGCGGCCGGGTGCATGCCTACATCGGCGGCATCATTCGCAATATCGGCGGTGAGCCTCTGTGCATCAACGGGCCGGAGGATCATGTGCATATTCTTTGCAGCCTCCGCGCCGACACGTCCATCTCGGCGGCCATGCGCACGGTCAAGGCCAACTCTTCCAAGTGGATTCACGAGGCCATGCCTTCAATGGCGAGTTTCGCCTGGCAGGAAGGCTACGGCGCGTTTACGGTCAGCCGGCTGAAAGTGCCCGCGGTGGCACAATACATCCAGGACCAGATACCACATCACAAGAAGAAGTCATTCCAGGAGGAGTTTCTGAATCTCCTGCAACGTCATGGAATCGCGTTCGACACGGCGCACGTTTGGGATTGACGGGCGTGTGTCGCCACGTCCGTGGCTAAACTGTGTTGGACCACGCGGTCCCGCCGCTCACGCGGCGGGCTACAGATCTTCCGCCCTCCGGGCGGGCAACAACTGGACAGAGCGCATCAGCTGACGCGGGCATAATGGACGTACATTCCCCGGAACAACGTCGCCGAAACATGGCCGCCATCCGTGGCAAGAACACGCGGCCGGAAATGCTGTTGCGACGGCTGGTATTTTCCCTTGGATACCGATACCGATTGCACGTTCAAAGCCTGCCGGGATGCCCTGATATGGTTTTTGCACGCCACCACGCAGTGATCATGGTTAATGGTTGCTTTTGGCACCGGCACAACTGCCGTATGGGTCGTCCATTGCCCCGCACACGGGCTGAGTTCTGGCGTGATAAGCTTGCCGCAAACAAGGCTCATGATGCTAGGAATCGGCAGAAATTGCGTCAGTTGGGGTGGAAGGTGCTAGTCGTTTGGGAATGCCAAATCCGATGTAACAACATGCTGAAACTGGCAGGCCGGATCAAGAGTTTCCTTGCGGCTTCTGGATGATGATGATGGTGAAGCTGACAACTCCGGGTGACCGTTAGTTTAAGGCCCAGCCGGCGCAGCCGCCGAGGAATTCGACCGCGCCTTCGCCCAGAGAAACGCCCCAACGGACATGGAGGAAATCCGCGTCGAGCTGCCCTGAAGGGCAGACTGATTGCGGATTGCAGAATGAGGATTGCGGATTTCCGCAGCCCGTACCGGCGGAACATAGGCGGCATCACCAGGCACCAAGAAGAAGAGGAAGAGCCAAAATAAACGCAGATAAACTCAGATAAGAATCAATCTTCTTATCCGCCTTCCTCTGCATTTATAGCCGCCAGCTTATTCACTCGCGCAATTACCGATCACGGCAATCCGCATTCCGCATTCCGCAATCCGCATTCCGCAATCCGCAATCGGGCTACTTCTTGGCGTAGAAGTCCACCATTTCGCGGCAGGTCGGGGTCTTGATCTTTCCGGCGTTGCCGGCCTGGCCGAACTGGATCATCCGCTGCTTGCAGACTTCCTTCATCGCGTCGCGGGCGGGTTTCATGTAGTCGCGCGGGTCGAACTTCTCGGGCGTCTCGGCGAAGACCTTGCGGATCGCGCCGGTGATGGCCAGGCGGTTGTCCGTGTCGACGTTGATCTTGCGGACGCCGTGCTTGATGCCGCGCTGGATCTGCTCGACCGGCACGCCGAATGTCGGATTCAACTGCCCGCCGTACTTGTTGATGATGTCCTGCAACTCCTGCGGCACGCTCGACGAGCCGTGCATCACCAGATGCGTATTGGGCAGCCTGCGGTGGATGTCCTCGATGAGCGTCATCTTCAGCACGTCGCCGGTGGGCTTCTTCTTGAACTTGTACGCCCCGTGGCTGGTGCCGATGGCGACGGCCAGGGCGTCGAGCTTCGTGTCCTTGACGAACTGCTCGGCCTGGGCCGGGTCCGTCAGGTGCTGCTGCGCCGCTTCCTCGCTCAGGCCCGCGCCGTGGCCGTCCTCGATGCCGCCAAGGGCGCCGATCTCGCCCTCGACGCTCACGCCTACGGCGTGGGCAACCTCCACGACCCGCCGCGTCACGTCCGCGTTGTACTCGTAGTTCGACGGCGTCTTGCCGTCGGCCGAGAGCGAGCCGTCCATCATCACCGACGTAAAGCCCAGCGTCATCGCGCTGTAGCACGTGGCGGGCGAGTTGCCGTGGTCCAGGTGCATGACGATCGGAATCCGCGGGTTGAGTTCCGCGGCCGCCAGCATCAGGTGGTACAGGTACGCGTCGTTGCTGTACTGGCGCGCCCCGCGGCTGGCCTGGATGATGACGGGCGAGTCCGTCTCCTGGGCGGCCGTCATTATCGCCTGGATCTGCTCCATGTTGTTGACGTTAAGGGCGGCCACGCCGTAATCGTTCTCGGCGGCGTGGTCCAGCACCACTCTCAGCGGAATCAGAGGCATTGTCATGTCTCCCTTGTCGTTGCTCTTGCCTTGTCGGTTGCCGAACACTCTTTGCCGGGCGCCGCACGGATGGCGCCCGGCACTCACCCCGGCCGGTCTCTGGCCGTGGGCCACGGATAATAATGGATTGGCACGATAAAGGAAAGCGATTTCCGCGGCAGAAACAGGCAGGGATGCAGGGGATGTCCGACAATTCGCGCTGATCGTTGGAACCCTCGGGCTCCAACCCAGCCCCGAACGGGGCTGGCGGCGCATAGCCGGCCCTTGGGGCCCCTTACGGGGGGGTGACCGCAGGGAACCCCCGGAAAGCTCAATAGAAACATGGAGCCCCGGCGGGGCGATGGATGATCTTGCTAGCGAGCAACGGCTCCATCGCCCCGCCGGGGCTTCATGTTTGAAGGGTCACCTTCCGGGGGTTCGCGAGTACGCTCACCCCCGGCTATACGCCGCCGGCCCACTTCGGGGCCGGAACCGAATCGCCCGGACACCGAGCCCCCTACTCGGCCTGTCGCTGCCGCTGAAGCTCAGCCCCCTTATGGAAGGCGATGGGAATCAGAAGGATTCCGCCAACCATCCAAGGAATGAACAGCAGTCCCAATGCCATAAATCCCCAACTATCCCTGAAAACTGCGGACAGACCAATCAGTGCCAGCGCTCCCGCAAGTCCGCTTACAAGGAAGACCCTGACGCACTTCCGCATGTGCGGGCGTTCCCAAGGTTCGATATTCTTCATCACCCCATTCCTTTCTGAAATGGCAGTCGTCTGTTTGGGCCGCGAGCCTACTGCCCCTCGCCCGCCATGCGTTCCACAACCTCCGCCGGGATGCCGATATCCACGACGCGGACCTCGCCGGTGAACTCGGCTGAGGCGGGCGAGTCGAAGCCTTTCTTGCGAGCCACCATGGTTACCGTCAGCTTGGCCCGCACGGCCGGGCCATCGGCCTGGCCGGTGTCGCAGTCCAGGCCGGTGGGGATGTCCACCGCCACCACCGGCCTGCCGGCAGCGTTGATCTGCTCGACGGCGACGGCAATGTCGCCGCGCAAAGCCCCGCGAATGCCCGTGCCGCCGACGGCGTCGACGACCACGTCGAAGCCGGCCAGCATCTTCGAAAGGTTCGACATGGGCAGTTCCGCCGGGCCGACCTCGCGGATGTTCAGCCCCAGGTTACGGGCAATCCGGTAGTTGATCTCCGCGTCGCCGGAAAGTTTATCGGACGGGCTTACGAGAAACACCACCACGGCGGCGCCTCTCATCGACAGGTGCCGGGCTGCGACAAAGCCGTCCCCGCCGTTGTTGCCGGCCCCGGCGCAGATAGCTACTTTCCGCCCGGCCGGGCCGTGGAGAAAGTCCCCCACCGCGTCGGCACAGAGCCGTCCGGCGTTTTCCATCAGGACCACGCCGGGCACGCCGAGCCGCTCAATGGCGTAGCGGTCGATCGCTCGTGTCTGGTCCCGCGTAAGGCTGCGCATCTGGGCACCCGGAAAGAAGAAGCATCCTCAACGCAGAGCACGCAGAGCACGCAGAAAAGAAACCAGAGTCGCGTATCTTCCTCTCTGCGTTCTCTGCGTGCTCTGCGTTGAAGTCTTCTTTCGTCCTTCTCAGCCCTTGAGCACCTCGTCGAACGCCTTTTTCAGGTCCGACTTCTGCTGCAGGCCGACAAACTTGTTGACCACCTGGCCGCCCTTGAACAGCAGCAGCGTCGGGATCGCGCTGATCCCGTACTTCATGGCCACGTTACGGCTATCGTCGGTGTTGAGTTTGCCCACGCGGATCCGGCCGGCATATTCGCCAGCCAGCTCGGTAATGGTGGGAAGCTGCATTTTGCAGGGCATGCACCATTCGGCCCAGAAGTCCACCAGGGCGGGGATGTCCGCCTCGAGGATCTCCTGCTGAAAGTTGTCGTCAGTCACTTCGATAAGGTGTTCAGAACTCATCTCTATTGGCTCCTTGTGCCTTTTCACTTGTTCCGCCAAGGTTTTTACGCCAAGGCATGTTATGCGCGCCGCGGGGCGAAGTCAACGTCCGAACCAACTGCTGTCCGAACCACTCGCTACCCCGCCTGGCCACGCGGCGTTATAGTGAATGGTGCAGCCCGCGGGCCGCGGCCGGCGAGCCCTTAGCTGGAGAGGACAGGACTATGGCGAACAAGCAGACACGTCGCGACTTCGTAAAGTGCGCGATCTCTGCCGCGGCTGGGGCATCGGCGGCGATGAGCATGGAGGAGCGGGCACTGCTGGCCCGGGCAGGCGCCGCCGAGAGCCAAGCTCAATCGCCAGCGGCCCTGGCGGTCGTAACGGGCGATTCGTAACTTTACTAACCACGAAAGACAGCCATGTACAAGCGGGCACGAAGGCATTTCCTGTGGACGGCCATCGCTATGATGATGCCGGCGGCGACGGCTTGGCTCGCCCTGGGCGCCGGGCCGGTGGACGATCCGAACCTCTCCGCGGGCGACAGGATCATACGGCAGCTCTTGCCAGGCTGCGGACCCACGGTCGCGCTGTGGCCCGGCAAGGCACCCGACGAGACCGATAACAAGGCCACCCCGGCCGAGGGTTACACCGGTGCCGACGACAAATCGGTCCTGCGGATCCAGAACGTTTCGCGCCCGACGATCACCGTTTCGCGCCCGGCCAAAGTCCCGGCCAACGGCTCGGCCGTCATTGTCTGCCCCGGCGGCGGCTACGGGATACTGGCGGCAAACAAAGAAGGCACGGAGATCGTCCACTGGCTGAACTCGCTGGGCATAACCGGCGTGGTGCTGAAGTACCGCGTGCCGCGGCGCCAGAAGGGCGATGCCGAAAAGCACCACCACGCCCTCCAGGACGCCCAGCGGGCGATGGGGCTGGTCAGGCTGCACGCCAAGGACTGGGGGATCGACCCAAACCGAGTCGGCATACTCGGCTTCTCCGCCGGAGGACACCTCAGCGCCACGGCCTGCAACAACTACGAGAAGCGCACATACGCGGCCATCGACGAGGCTGACGGGCTTAGCTGCCGGCCTGACTTCGCGGTGCTGATCTACCCCGCATATCTCATCGACGGCAAGGGCTACAACGACATGGACAAGGTTGACCCGCTCCAGCACGCCGCGGCGATGTCGCCCGCGCGGACCCCGCCGACGTTCATCGCCGTCAGCGAGGCCGATGGTTTCGCCGGCAGCGGCATTGGTTACTTCGCGGCCCTGGCCAAGGCGAAGGTCCCGGCCGCACTGCACGTATACCCCGGTGGCGCGCACGGAACGGGCATGCAGCAGTACCCCCTGAGCCGCTGGGGCGACGAAGCCGCCCAGTGGATGAGGGGCCTGAAGGTCATACCGGAAAAACAAGGAAGTAGTAGCAAGTAGATAGGCAGTAGAAAAAGCACTCGCAAGCCCATGGATAGCAATCCATGGGAACCGATTGCCGTGGATCGCGGAACATCGGGGGGACTGCACAATCGTGGTTCAGTTGGCAGTCCGCGACTCCAGCACCAGCATGCGGCGCTTGACCTCCACGCCGCCGGGTGCGGAGAAGCCGCCGAGCGCCCCGCCGGCGCACATCACCCGATGGCACGGGATAACCAGCGGGATGTTGTTCTTGCCCAGCGCGGCCGCGACGGCGCGCGAGGCCTCCGGCTGGCCCATGAGCTTGGCCAACTCGCTGTAGCTGACGGTCTGGCCGTACCGCAGAGAGCGGCAGGCACGCAGGACCTTGCCGCCGAACGCCCCTTCGCCGGGCAGCTCGCACGCCACGTCGTCAAACTCGATGGCATTGCCATTGAAGTACGCACGGCTTAGCTCGATGATCCGCGCGAAGGGTCCGGCATCCCGCACTGCCCCGGGATGCTCCCACGCCAGCAGGTCCGCGAGCTGGTCGGCCTGGTAGTGCGGCAGCACAAGCCGCCGTAGCCCGCCGTCGCCCGCGACGCCGCCAACGGGCCCCCAGGCGCTGGGCCACACGGCATAGAAACCCGGCTGATCTTTCTTCCTGGCCATGCCCGGATCATAGCCGCGAGCGGGGGTGCCAATCAACCACCGGCGCGCAGGGGCTGACCGGCTCGCATAATCTCAACGGCTTACATATGGTGCCCACCGACTTAGAGCTTCTTCCGTTTCCCCCGCCAGAGCGAGCAGGCGTTTGTCTCCGATACGCCCATTGGCTGACCTGGACCAAATAGTCCATCTTGTAGGTCCTCAAGCAGGCCGTCGAGTCCTTTGCATTTCCCTTGCTCATATCCTGCCTTCACCATGAAGGTGCGGCGGCTGATGAGCGACCACAAAACCGCGCTGGCCAAGTGTCGCGCTTCAGCACGGACTTCCGGTTCCCCGTCAATGATCTCCCCGTGTAGTGCCTTGGACCTGGAGTCGTAGAGCTTCTTCACATACTTTATGGCATCTTGGCGATAGGCAAGCCCAGGCTCAAGAAGAACCCCCGCGTTCACCGCCAGCTTCGTGGAAATTCCGGAGGGGGTATTCTCTCCAATAAGCGCATCTATTGCTGCAACCGAAAGGGACAATCCTATCGCATCACTTTCCTGGGCGTCGGACTCCACAAGCAAATGGACGGCATTGCGGATGCGCCTTGTGATCGAGTCCTTTTTGGTTGGGTCCGTGTAAAATGCGTCCAAGCATGCCCTGAGAAGAAGCCCGCTTTGCTCCAAGGATTTCTCCTCCATCATGGGCAGCCCAACAAGGGACCCGCGCCCTCTTGGAGTAGCAGTCCCTTCGCCGTTGCCTTGCAGGAAGGCCGCGGACCAGAGAATCGATGGCACGACCTTTTCAAGGTCCGTCTGGACGGCAAGCAGGGCCGCCGGCGTCATATTGCCGATAACAGCCGCATGAAGCGCGGGACCTTCCTCCAAGCCATAGAGGGACCCGCCTTTGCCTTCAGGAAGATAACCGATTCCTACCTTTTGAAGCCTAACTCCGTTCCTCTCCCACAGAATGACCGGCTCGTCGAGGGCAGGCGGCTTGGGCGGAGCTTCCCCCTTTTTCTCGGCCATCTCTATGGCAAACCCATATACAGCGCCACGGAACATCGCGTTGAAGCGGGCTTCTTTTACCGCGTCCTTGGGAAGGCGAAGGATGGGAAACGGGTCCGAGACGCGCGTCATCAGGAGATGGTTTGCCAGCCGCCAGACAAAGGCGGCATACAACTGCTCAAAATCAACGTCAACCGCCTCATCAGGATGAATCCCACAGAGTTGGATGAGCGGTTCTGCGAGATCGGCCATGGTGATCCGCAAAGGTTTACCCTGCTTTGCAAGCACCTCCTCTTCAAAAATCCAGTTCAGTGCCAATGTGTCGTACCCGTTGTTGAACCAAGCCAAGCGCCAATCGTCGACCTCGCCACTCAGGCTGGGATGCTCGCGACGGAAGTCGTCGTTGCCGTAAATACCCGCCGAAAACTCGTAGAAATCCTGAGCCGCTTCGACAATCTTGCTCCGCACCTTGTCGTCTCTCAGTAGCTTTATGATATCGTCAATCTTATCGTCGATCGCCATGTCGCTACTCCCTGTTATTGCCGAACCTTCATTGTCCGCGACTGCCAAGGGACTCCAGACGCCCGAGCCATTGCCCGAAGTGAGGACATGCGGCCCTCAGCAGGTCCAAGCCAATCCTCCCGGCTACAATCGGGCCGTGTATCGCTTTGGTATAGGCAGGCACGATTCGTGTTATGCGCCTGGACGGGCAGGTTTCACGGCCGTCGTCGATGGCTTCAGGCTGCCCCGCCTGGTCGAGAATAGTCTTGAATTGCGTGGCCAGTGGAACCTTCTGTTTGGGCGAAACGGGGTCGAGGACTGCCGCCATCTTGGCAACATCGGCAAACAGCAGGGCCTCAAATTCGTGGACCTGAACGTACGGGATGAACAACTCCGGCCTGAAGTCTTCGCCCGCGTGGGCGGCTAGGTCGTCGAGAAGAGCTTTTTCAACGTGGTCGCCCCTGCGATCAAGGGGCATATCAACTGCCTCGGCTCTGCCGGGCCAGTCTTCCGGCATTCCGTAGAAATCGAACATTGTCGTGCAGATTCGCCCCCGCCGCTCTCGCAACGTGCGGAGAAGGTCGCCACGCACCGATTCCCATGGCCGAACCCCGCCGCGCCGCACCACCCGCCCCGGAAGGCGAGCCGACAAGGCGATGCCGCGCGCGCCAAGGTGCGAGGCGAGAAGGTCGCGCACAAAGGCCTTTTCAGTCTGCCCCTCAACAATGGCCACCACTTCATTCATTGACCGGCCCCGCGCGAAGCACGTCCTTCTGCCACAACTCGGCCATCGAGTACTCGTCCAGCCATTCCCTGAGTTCGCCGGCATCGAGCCGGCTAAATGTCGAATGCCCCTGCTCACGGTTGACCACAATGACGTCTTCCGGCTTGAATTGGTCTAGCAAGGCCGGCGACTGCGTCGAGATTATCACCTGGGTCCGCTGGGACGCCGATTGGATCAGACCCGCCAGAATGCCTATCGCATAGGGATGAAGCCCCAGTTCAGGCTCGTCGATGACGATCGTAGTTGGCGGGACCGGTTGAAGCAAAGCCGTCGCAAGGCAGATGAAACGAATGGTGCCGTCTGATAAGTGGTAGGGCTTGAACGGATAATCGCTTCCCCTCTGCCGCCATACCAGCTTAACAAACTCTTCCGGGCCCTTGGTCTCACTTTCCAGGATGAAGTCATCGAAGAACGGAGCTACGAGCCTGACGGTGTCGCGGATAAGGTCGTAGCTTCCTCTGTGCTTGTCGCGCAGGTGCAGAAGGAACGCGGCGATGTTGGAGGCATCATCCCGCAGCGCGGCTCGGTCCAAGACCGACTGATCACGTCGCATTAACGCAAGCAGACTGGTATCGTGGAAGTGGTAGACGGTCCAGCTTGAAACGGCGGCGTAGACGTAATGGCCGATCCCAGGATAACCGGGTTGGGTATCGGACTCCTCATCCTTGATGCTTGGCAAGACTGATTCCAACCTCCCGTTGCTACGAATCTTAGGAGTGAAGTTACTGTATTGCGTTCTCTCCTGATCGATCATCATCTGGCTAGACGCGGTCGCCGATAGATCGAATTCATAGGCGTTCTCGCCGAATTCCAGCCGGGCCGATATCTGCCGCGTGTGCTTAGGGCCAAGGTAGAAGAACCCGTCCGGACCACCGCGCTGCGTGATGAACTTCTGAAACGCCTCATCAGCCATCGCACGCAGCATTCGGAAGAAGTCGACGAAGTTGCTCTTGCCCGCGCCGTTGGCGCCGATCAGGACGTTCAGGTTCCCCAACTCGAAGTCCACTAGCGACTCGATGGACTTGAATCCCTTGATCGTAATCTTCTTCAGGGAAGCCTTCTTTACCGGTTCCGCCATCTCTCGCATCCTCTGGGTTCAAAATCAGCCGACGAATGTCCTGTTCGACAGGGCGTGGATTCTAACGCGCGCCGGCGACTAATGGAATATCGCATCGCAAAGGGCCAATCAACCCCGCCGGCCGCGCCGCGGGGCGGCGAAGTCCCCGACGGCCCCCAAGCATTCAGATACGGGTATTCGGCCCGGTCACCCCCAGGACGCCAGCGCACCAACTGCCGCGGAATTGCCGCAGGCAGAATTTCCACAGGCTCTTCCATCCAGCCATATACGCGGGTAAGATCGGCAGTCGGGACAGGATTGTCGCTGTCCCGAATGGCACTTTGAATGGCACTTTTACAGGAGATGAATCATGGCAGACCCAGTCAGCCGGCGAGACTTCCTGAGGATTACGGCCACGGCCGCGGGCGGAGCAGTTCTGGCGGCGCACCTGGCGGCGGGGGCAAGCGGGGCCGCGGAGGACCCCACCAGTGCCCCCGGGGCCCCCGCCGGCGATGTCTGGCCGAAGTTCCCGCCCGTTAAGATCCACAAGGTCTTCATCGGCCGGACCGGAGGCTACATGGCCAGGCCGACCGAAGAGAAGGCCAAGCTGGAGAAGTACCTCGACGAGCTTGGCAAGAAGCTTGGCGGCGTGGAGTTCATCGGCGGCGAAACCATACCTCCGGACAAGGCCGATGAAGTGGCCGCCAAGGTCGCCAAGGCTGACGGCCTGCTGGTGATCTACCTGTCCGGCCACGGGGGCGACGCGCCGGTCCTGGGCAAGCTCTTCGACGCGGGCCTGCCGGCGGTGCTGTTCTTCCAGCCTTTCGGCGGGCACGGGTGGATGTACTTCCAGGACTGGCGCAAGCAGGGAAGGAAGGTCCTGCTGATGTCAACCAGCGACTGGTCGGATCTCGACCGTGCCATCGCCATGATGCGCGCGGCGATCTGGATGAAGCAGACGCGGATTCTCTGCGTCGGCGGGCTTCAAGGCACGGCCGCCGCCCGCGACGGCGAGCAGGTCCGCAAGAAGCTCGGCGCCGAACTGGTGCCCGTGGACAACAAGAAAATCCTGGAGATGGCCCGCGAGATCGACGCCAAGGCCGCCGAGGCCGAGGCCGAGCAGTACTGGATCAGCCAGGCCAAACAGATCGTCGAGCCAAAGCGGCCCGAGATCATCGACTCGGCAAGGTACTACCTGGCGGTCAAGGAGATGATGATCCGCGAGAAGGCCCAGGCGATCACAAGCAGCCACTGCATGGGCAATCCCCGCGGATGCCTGACGTTCAGCAAGCTCAACGACCTCGGGCTGGTCGGGGCCTGCGAGGGCGACATCGACTCGACGCTCACCATGCTCATGTTCACCTACGCCTTCGGCGTGCCGGGCTTCATCACCGACCCGGTGATCGACACGGCCAAGAACGCCATGATCCACTTCCACTGCACCTCGGCGACGAAGATGGACGGGCCTGACGGCAAGCGGCTGCCGTTCATCCTGCGCAACCAGACCGACAGCGGCGGAGGCGTGGCGGTGCAGGCCGAGAACCGCATCGGCCAGGCCGTCACCTGCGCCAAGCTGGTCAACCTGGACACGATGCTGATCTGCCCGGGCAAGATCATCGAGACCAGCACAAGCCCGCTGGCCTGCCGAACGCAGTTCACCCAAACAGTGGCCAACGCACGCAGGCTGTTCCTCAACTGGGGCGCCGGGGCCATCCAGGGCGGCATTATGACCATGCTGCACCGCGTGGTCTTCTATGGCGACTACGCCAAGGCCGTCCAGGAACTGGGCGACCTGATGGGCTTCAAGGTGGTCGAGGAGGGCGGACCGGCCTGAGTTCCAAAACCCGAAATTCTAATCACGAAATCCGAAACAAATCCGAATCGCCAAATTCAAATGTTCCAAACGCACTGCCTGGCAAACGATTCGTGAAGAACTTTGCCTGTTAGTGTTCTGGTTTGTTTTGGACCTGCCGGCCGGCAGGCAGGTTTCGTGTTTTGACTTTGTTTCGGATTTCGTGCTTCGAATTTCGAATTTATCCAGCGGCAGAATGTTCATCAATTCTGAAACGCCGCTTCAGTTGCGGGTGTGGCTTGGGGCCTGGGAGTTGGACAGCTCGCGCTGGAACTGGTTGGCCTTGGAGCCGATGACTTGCAGTGCTTCGCGGCCCTGCGGCGTCAGGCCGAGGCCCACGAACTGAAAGCCCAGGTGGAACTTGCCGCCTTCTTCCAGGCAGTGGCGGAACTGGGCATCGGCGTAGACAGCCTCGTCGCCGATGCCGAAGCTGATCCGCACGCCGACGGTGTCGCCGGGGCTGACGGCGTCGCCGAGGCTGTGCTCGCTGATGATCTGGAAGCCGCCGGCTGAGATGTTGACCACGCGGCCGGACCACACGGGCTGGTCCGGGGTTGTCCCGGCCGGCTCGTTCTCCCGCCCGCCGAGCCAGAACGACGCGCGAACGATGCGGTTGGCCGGTACGTCCGAGCGATCAAAGGCCCGGCGCTGCATGCGCTGCATGTGGGTGGGGCTGCACACGTGAAGCACCCCGCGGACCGAGCCGTCGTCGAGCCTGGTCTGGGACGTTTCAGCCACCGTCCCGGCGAACACGTACTTGTGGTGCTTGAGCTTGAAACTCACGCCGATCTTGTCGGCCGGGCCAAACTCGCGAGGCTGCTCGCCGGCTCCCGGGCTGGGCGCCTCCAGCAGGATATGTCCCTGGCGAATCTCCAGCAGCCGCGTGTGATAGCTCGCCCAGCCGGCCGCTTCGTGAACGGTGATCGTCGCGGGGGTCTGCCGCTCGGCGGCGGCGTAAAGGACTTCGTCGATCTGTTGGTTGGTCAGGTTCTGAAGACTCGCCATGTCGCGTGCCCTGCCGATGCTGTCCAGTGTGCGAATGCCCGGGTTCCGCGGGCGTGCGGGCGCACCTATGCGCATCCTGCCTATCGGTATTCTCGACCTCACGCCGCGTCACGGTTTTCGTCGGCACGAGGGGCCGGCGACTTGAGTAGTGCAAGTGTGCGAGGTGCTTTCTGAAAAGAAAGCACCTCGCACACAGAGCGGGAGAAAGTAGTGAGTAGAAAGGAGAAACAACGGCTGGCGCCTCGACAAACGGGCTGTACCGATCATCAGCCCATGCTTCTCCCGCGGTCTACTCTCTCCTTTCTACTCTCTGAATGACCATAACAATCAGGAATAAGGAATGTCAGCGTTGGGCAGAATAAATCCTAGCGCACTGCCGCCGGTCAGTCCTGAGCCTGCCGGCCGGCCTGGCCGGCGGACAGTTCCGCCTCGATTACTTCGGGCGCCGGCACGCGGGCGCCGGTTACGGCCACGACAGCCCCCGGCAGGCCCCAGAGCATCGGCACGAGCCTTGCCAGCAGTGCCAGGACCAGTATCGTGCTGGCGCCGCATGCGGGGCTTTGGAAGAACCGCAGGTACCAGTTCTCGACCCAGCCGACTCCGCCGGGCGTCAGTGGAATCGCCCCGATGATGTATATCAGCGGCACGTAGAGGAAGTACTCCATCGGGCCCACGGGGATCGACAGGCTGGCGCCCATCAGCGCCACGAAGCCCACAAACGCCAGATGCGAGACCATCGACACCGCCACCGCCCATGCCATCGTTCCCAGGCGCCGGCGGTACAGCAAGGCCGCGTCGCCGGCGGCGGCGATGTGGTGGGCGATCGGCATCCGCCGGTAGAGCTTGTCCAGGTGAAGTGCCCGTCGGAATCGCCGGCTTAGCAGGAACGTCAGCATCCCCGCCACGGCCAGCAGGATAGCGGCCATGCAGACGGCGGGAAGGCGGAACTCGTCGAAGCTTCGCCGCCCGCCCAGCAAGAGCAGGCCCAGCATCACCCCGGCCATCAGGGCCAACTCGACAAGCCCCAGAAGGCGGTCGACGAAGATGCTGACCACGACGGCCGCGACCCTGGGTGTGTGCTTGGCGACGTAGTAGGCCTTGACCAGGTCCCCGCCGACCGTGCCCGGCACGATCGCGTTGAAGAACTGGCCAAGGAACGTCAGCCGCGTAACCTCCCAGAGCGAGACGTGTACGTCCTGGATTTTCAGCAGCATCCGCCACCTGACGGCTATCAGCAGCAGCGCCGCCCCGAAGGCCAGGGTGCCCGCCGCGGCCAGGGCGATGTTGATGGCCCGGAGGCTTGTGGCGAAGCCCGGCCGGACTATCTGCCCGCCCGCGACGGCCTGAAACTCCGAGACGCACCTGGTCTCGATTCTCTCGGTCCACCACACACCGACGTCCACGCGCAGAGTACACTCGGATGCCCCGGCGCCTGGCGGCTGGACCACGGCATAGCTGTGGCGCCCGTCGCGGGTCTGGACGTAATCGCGCCAGTGGACCTGGGCGACCACCCACGCCAGCAGGACGCCGGCCACGACCAGCTTGGCCGAGAAAAGCAACACCTTGCGTGTCCTGACTTTCATCATGGGCTTCCTTCGTGAGGCCGGGATTGTACCGTCGGCCGGCGCCGCGTGAAAGCCATCGAGGCCCCGGACAGCCGGCCGGCAGGCAATCCCCGCTCGCACTTTTTCGCGCTCCGGGTGAATTTTCCGGTTGGATGGGCCGCTGCTTTGACGTATCTTCAATTGTCTGACCATGTGGGTTGATTCACGGCCGTCAGGCAGTCTTTCTTCCACCAGTTGAAGTTTTTTGAAGTGCTAAGAATTAAGAATAAGAAGTAAATGAGTTCAACACCGACACTCGATCTGCCCGGTTACCAGGTCATTCAGTTTCTCGGCAGCGGCGCAAGAAGCACCATTTGGGAAGTCCGCAACATCGCAACCGATGAAGTGGTTGCGATTAAACGGGTCGTGAAACGCACTTCCGAGGACTCCCGTTTTCTGGATCAAGCCATCAACGAATACGAAGTCGGCTCGCAGTTCAATCACCCGGCCATCCGCAAGATTCTGGAGATCCAGCGCATGCGCCGCTGGATTTCGTTAGTGGAAGTACGCGTGGTCATGGAGTACGCCCATGGCCAGAGCATCCAGCAGTTCCGCCCCGCCGGCGTGCCTGAGGCCGTACGGATTTTCCTGGAGGTCGGCGCGGCCCTTGCCCACATGAACGCCAAGGGCTTCGTCCACGCCGACACCAAGCCCAACAACATCATCGTCTCAAGGGACCAGACGGTGAAGGTGATCGATTTCGGGCAGAGCTGCCCGATCAGCACGGTCAAGGCCCGCATCCAGGGCACGCCGGACTTCATCGCGCCCGAGCAGGTGCATCGCCGGCCCCTCGACGGGCGGACGGACGTGTTCAACTTCGGCGCGACGCTCTACTGGACCCTCGCCGGCAGGCCCATCCAGACCGTGCTGCCCAAGGAGGGCTCGCTGAGGCTCAACACCGGCCAGCGAATCCCGCCCGTCGAGCAGTTCAATACCGACGTGCCCAGGTCCCTGAGCAAGCTGATCGCCGACTGCGTCGAGCTCAACCCTGCCCAGAGGCCCACATCCATGAACGAGGTTGTCTCCCGGCTGACGCTCATCGACAAGCAGATGGGCCGGGACACCGAGGTCAGCATCTGAGGCGCCAGTGTCCCACCCGTTGGCAGACATCTTCCATCAGGCGGCAAGGCTGAACGCCGAGGACCCGCGCCGCGCCGGCAACACGCTGGCGATCGAGACCGGCAAGGAGGTTATCGCCACGGGCGACCTTCACGGCCAGCGCCAGAACCTCATGAAGATCATCGCCTTCGCCGATCTGCCGGCTCGGCCCGACCGCAGGCTGGTGCTCCAGGAGATCATTCACGGCGATCCGGACGCCCGCACGGGCAGCGACCGCAGCGTGGATGTGCTTCTTCGCGCGGCCAGGCTCAAGCTCGCCCACCCGGAGCAGGTGATATTCCTGCTGGGCAACCACGACGTCGCCCAGGCCACCGGCAACGAGATCACCAAGGGCGGGCGCGGCGTCTGCGAGGCTTTCGCGGCTGGCGTGCGAAGTTCCGTCGAGCCCGCCGAGGCCGGGGAAGTCATGGCGGCCATTAACGAGTTTCTGCTGTCGATCCCCATCGCCGCGCGAACGCCGGGCGGCGTGATGATGCTCCACACCCTGCCGACCCCGCAGCGAATGAGCCAGGCCGGCAATGATGTGCCCGCGGGGCCCTACGACCCGCAGACCCTCGCACGCGGCGGGTGCGTCTACGAGTGGACGTGGGGACGAAACCCGACGCCCGAGCAGATAGACGAACTGGCCGAACGGCTCGGCGTGGCGTACTTCGTGCTGGCGCACAAACGGATAGAGACTCCGTTCGAGGTTGTCAGCCCAAAGGCAATCATCATCACGGCCGAGCACGACCGCGGGGCCGTCCTGCAGTTTTCGTCGGATGAATCGCTGGACGAGCAAACCGTGCAACAGCACCTCCGCCCCATCGCGGCGCTGGGCAAGGGCAACTGAAAGGCCCGGCGGCGGCGCAGCACGGGCGTCCCTGGCCCCAAGGGCTCGCCCATGAGTAATAAATGGTTAGCGTCCCTATTTTCCTGCGTCCCTATTTTCCTGCGTCCCTATTTTCCTATTTTCCTATTTTTCCGGTGTTGACTAAGACCAACAGCAAGCTATGATTGAGCTTGTAGCAACAGCCTCATGGGCTGGCAGATGCAGACTTCTGTATAAGATCTAATTGGGTGGCGACGGACTCATGTGGATAGACCAGATCATTCGCCTCATTGACATACTCGCGTGGCCTGCAACCATCTTCCTCTTGGCCCTTCTCACTCGGGGGCCAATCCAGCGCCTTATCCCATTCATCCAGCGGATTAGGTACAAGGACTTTGAGCTAGAGTTCTCAAAGAAGCTCGCGGAGGTTGCCGCTGACGTAGGCGAGTCATCACTGCTTGAATCGGAAGGATCAGAGGATAGAGACAAGATATACGCTCTGGTTGATGTTTCTCCTGCATTTGCCGTGATCGAGGCTTGGAAGAGCCTTGAGCAAGCCGCCCAAGAGAAGGTTCGACAGTTGGCTCCCAAGGATGAAACCTTCAAGGAGCCCCTTCGCCGACCTCTCGATTACCTAGACCACAAGGGGGTTCTCGTTCCGTCAGCGGCAAGAGCAGCCCGCGATCTCCGCATGCTCAGAAATCAGGCAGCGCATGCCGGAGCGGGCGAGATCTCGCGAGAAGACGCACTGAAGTATGCCGCCCTGGCAAGTCGCATTCGAACGCAGATCGAGGCTATCACCGAACTCCCGACCGTGAAGCTCACTGCCCTGACCCAATTCATTCTTTCACTCAATCATCTCATCGATTCGAGGAAGTACGATGACATCACAATCGACGAGGTGTACCGATGGATTGAGGCCAAGTCGATTCTCCCGTCGCTCAAGACGCGAGCTATGGGCGACATCGATCTGAGTCTGTTTGGCGAAGCGGGACCATATTCCCACTTCGTCTCTTTCTACCACGACCAAATGGAGCGGCTCGCCGGAGGATACGCGGGCGACCACAGAAGGAAGTGGGGAGTCGAAAACCTCGGCCTTTGCCTGCTCCTCGCATGGAGCAACGAATTGATTCAGCAGGGCACTGGATGGTATCCGAATGAGATGTGAGTTCTTGCCCGCCGTGACACTGGAACGGTTGCCTTGATCGGCCTGACCTCGCTTTTTCTGGCTCTTGGCCGAAAGCGGGGAGAGGAAGTAGCCGATTTCCGGTTTTTCTTTTTTGCTTTCAGCTTTCGTAAGAAAGCTGTTATCTTGCGGTGAACAAGAAGGAGTTGTTCTCATGGGGCTTTTCAACCGCCTGTTTAGGCGAACTTCGGGAAAGTCGCTGATACGCCAATACGCGAAGGATCGCGAGGAGAATAAACCTCATAGCACCTCGACAATCGAGAGACTTGGGGATGTTCTGCTATGGACAATTGCTGTTTTCGGCGAGGGCGCAGGCTCGCCCAAGGAAACTTCCAAGTCCAATGAAATCTCTCTTTTCCGCAACATCCAGGCCCTCTACGCTGGCGACTTGCCTCTCTTCGAGATCAGTGCATACACATTGTTCAGACTTGACCTTTGGCTTTTTGCAAAGCATCCGGATCATCGTGATCTCCTCTTTGACGTTTTTTCCAATCGAATCATTGATGCATTTACCGATGTGATTGGGGTAGATGTCTCAGACTCGCTGAATTCACGACTGAATGGTTATGGCATGTTGACGCGTAAAGGTGCCGAAATGAGCGAGTTTCATCGTCATCTCAGTCAAATACTTTGTAGGTGTCGAGACTCTACAAGCCTTGTGAAATATGAGTTTAATGACACGCTCCTTATCATGGACGCATTTGAACGCTACTGGCTCCAAAGTAACATAACCGCCTTCGATGTAACCATGATTCCTGGGTTTATGAAGTCAATAGAGAAGTGCATCGAAGATTCTCAATCGGGCGGTGGTATTGGCAAGACTTCCTAACAGGAAAAGGAAAGGGGTCAGGAACCTTTTCGGATTCACCTGAAAAAGGTTCCTGACCCCTCCCCTCTACTTGATTACCTCAAGCTCGTGGTGGCTGCTCAATGTGTTCGTGTGCTTGCGGAATCGCCGCGCGGCCAATTCCAGGTAGCCTTCATCGAGTTCAACGCCAATGCTGTTTCGCCCGGTCTGCCAGGCAGCCAGGCATGTTGTGCCCGATCCCAGGAACGGGTCCAGGACCGTGTCGCCCACGAAGCTGAACATGCGGATAAGGCGGGTCGCGAGTTCAAGCGGGAACGGGGCGGGATGGTTGCGAGTCGAAGCGCCCGGAACATCGGACCAAATCTGCTGAAACCAGATTTTGTGCAGCCTGTCGGGGATGACGCTGAAGGCCCGTTCCAGGAAATCAGGGCTTCGGTATCCGCCCGGCTTCCTTTCCATCAGGATAAACTCGATGTCATTCTTGATAACGGCGTTCGGCTCATACGGCTTGCCGAGGAAGCCGCCGCCATTGCCGTTAGCCTCAAGATTCGCGTTGGCGATCTTGTGCCAGATGATCGGCGCCAGGTTGTCGAAGCCCATGCCCCGGCAGTGCTCCTGAATCGAGGCGTGGAGCGGCACCACTGTATGACGGCCATTGTTCTTTCGGCGGGAAAGGCAAACGTCGCCCACAACGCATATGAGCCGCCCGCCCGGAACCAAAACCCGGAAGCAGTGTGACCAGACCCGGTCGATCTCGGCCAGAAAGACATCGTAATCATCGACGCTGCCAAGCTGGCCTTCGCTCTGGGTGTATTGCTTCAGGGTCCAGTACGGAGGCGATGTCAAGACAAGGTGAACGCTCTCAGGCGGCAGGAAGTCAAGTTCCCGCGCATCGGAGCGGCGCATTTCGTGAACAGTCGGCAACGTCGGAAGAATGGCCTCGATGTCACGAGCCGCTATTTCATCCTTGGCGAGCTTTGGTATAGCGACCTGAGATTCGCGCAGGCATGTCAGGCTTTCGGGGGCGTACTCCCGCAGAACAACCTCCTTCGAGGCTTTCCCGAAAACCAGTATGTCAGCTTGCTTTCCCATGCCTATGCCACACTCGAACGTCAGGATTCGACGGGGAATCCCCGCCGGCGACTGGAACAGCCCGGATCATACCCGGTTCGGCAGGAACTAGCAACGGCGGTTGCCGTTTCGCGATAAGACGAGCCCATCGCGCGCAAAATAGGGACGCTAACCATTTTTGAAAACTGCGGGTGCTGCGGCAGGCGGTTGGCGTGGGCCGGCCAGCAGGAGGATGGGCAATACGCCGAGAAGGGCTTCATTCCAACGGTCCTGCAAGGTGCGGTTGCAGTACGTGGAATTCTCCGGCTGATTTGCAGTCGGACTGCATAATAGCGGCACTTTTTCGATGCGTCAGGGCCGATCGGCGATGCGTCAGGTATGGGGGACA
>CAYOBS010000006.1:21898-27040 GCA_964402305.1 uncultured Planctomycetaceae bacterium
CGGCTTGTCCGTCCTGGCAAGGCCTCATCAAACGGGCGTTTTTTGCAGGCTATTGCCTGCCGGGGGGAGTTCTATACAATGGCCGTACATATGATATTCTCTCCACGTATTTGGCGGACAGGCGCCAACTGGCCAGTCGCATAATGAGTAAGAACCCAATGTTGGAACTGACAGGAAAGCAGAAGCGCCACCTTCGCGGCATCGGGCAGGGGCTTGACGTGCGCGCGTCGGTCGGCAAGGCCGGCGTCAGCGAGGCGTTCGTCGCGACGGTGCGTGAGTTGCTGGACCGCCACGAGCTTATCAAGGTCCGCCTGCCAGCCGGGCCGGGCAAGTGGCGCGACGCCCTGGCTGGACAGATCGCCGAAGCCGCCGGCGCCGTCTGTGCCGGCGTGGTTGGCCGGACCGCCCTGCTCTACCGACCAAACGAAACGCTCGAACCCAAGGACCGCATACACTTCCCGTGAATGCCCAACGGCACCGGGGATTATTTTCTCAAACTGACCGATTTTGAAAGCCCCGAGGGGGCGGCAGCATTTAGCCGGGGGCAAATGTTAAAAAGCCCCAGGAACACAGTTGTTTACATAAATGAGCCCTGAAGGGGCGACAGAACAAACATGTCGCTCTGCCGCTGGTGCCTGATTCTGTCGCCCCTTCAGGGCTCTGGTTCTAAACTCATTGTTTCCGGGGGCTTACGCCCCCGGCTAAACTCTGTCGGCCCTCTGGGCCTGCCGAACCGGTCAATTTGACTATTTTCCTTGCCCGCGCGGGCGGCACAAACGTACATTGTTGAATGAAGCTTGGCCCAGGGACCATTGCAGCCAGGCGCGATAGAAGCAATATCGCGGTATTGAAATGATCCACTTCACGTGCGAGCACTGCCGGAAATCCGTCCACGTTGACGACCGCTGCGGCGGCATGAAGGGCCGCTGCCCACACTGCAAGCAAACCGTCGCCATCCCCGCCGCCAACGATGCGCTCACCGCCCTGACGGCCGCGTTCGGCCAGGCCCAGGCCAAGCCCGACGACACCAACCACGCCGGCGTCCCCCCGCCTCCGGGTGTCGGCCAAGAGCCGCTCCGCGAGGAACTCATCATCCTGCCCGTGGAAGGCGACGCGGACCTGGCCGACACTGTCATGCTCCCGGCCGGGGTGTTCGCGGAAAAGGAAGAGGAAGAGGAAGAGGAACCCTCGCAGGCCCGCTCGCGGCGCCCGGTGTACGCTACGGCACTCGATCGTCATCGCCCGGCCCTGAACATCGTGCGGACGATCCTGATACTGGTGGCGGTCATCGTGGTGCTGATCGTCGCCGTGGTGGGCTTCGCCCTGGCAACGCGCAAATTCTGAAAAATTCTGCCCGGCTCCGACAGGCTGGTACTCCTTCACGCGTTTCTTGATGAATCCGGTGCTGTGCTTCTCGTCCCGGTGTAGTGACGCAGAATTAGCGTACATCTTCATGTTTGTGAAACAGCAGGTTCCAGTTACGCCCCTCTATAAGAGTTCTGTTTCTCGTAGCCCCGTTCACGGGGCTTTGCCCCGCGCCAGCGGGGTTTAGACCAGGCCTTTTAGGCCTGGGTGGCGGGGCCATCAGTAATGTTCAGCACGCTTTAGCGCGCTTTCTCGGGGCTTTAGCCTAAAGGCATTCAGGCAAGAGTAAGCGCGCTGAAGCGTGCTAAAGAAACGGCCAGAAGAAAGAAATGGGATTGCCTGATCCCCAGGCCTAAAAGGCCTGGTCTAAACCCGCCTTCGCCAAGCTTCGGCGGGCAAAGCCCCGTGAACGGGGCTGGAAGAAGGTCGCTAAACACGTACCTCCGTCTTCGGAAGCATGTCTTGGTCGGCAACTGGGGACATGCTTCCTAAGACGGAAGCACGGCACCACAGACCACGATCTCCCGCCTCAACGTCGCCATAGCGCTTTGGCGCGTCGGCGACTCACAGCGAAGGGCTTGCGTTCACTTTCGCCGCCGCCGGATCAGAGTTTACCCGCCGTAGCCGCTCTTGCGGCGAAGGAGGGCCAGACCGCTCCGCTTCGGCAAGCTCAGGGCAAGCAGGGCCGGCAGCGACAGCGTGGCGGGCTCGGGGATGCCCTCGAACATATAGACTGCCCCGGCCCCGTCACCCATAGCCCCGACAAGAACATTGTTGCCCACCGCCGCCACGGAGTTGCTGAAGCCTTCATCTGAGGTGGGATTGAAGAACGTCTGGAGCAAATCGCCGGGCTTGGCAAAGGCAAGAGACGGCCCGGACACCAAGGCAACCACCACAACAGACCCAATCAGCAACCGTGAAGCCTTCGAGTAATTCATCGCTCTGCCCTTTCCCAAAAGTGCCAATAGACCATCCACCATGAGCACGTTGAGCGGTTCGACCGAGACCTCACCGTTGAGCGGTACAGACTCCTCCGACGAAGGCGGGAACGTAGAGCGGCGCCCTCTCCTTTGCAGGCTGCATTATACCACGGGGGGCGGCGGCGTCAAGTTGGGAATCGAAAGAAAAGTAATGCCTCAGTTACGGGGCGACTCGCTGATTTTCACTTCGATCGGCCGGGCCGATTCCAGTTCCAGCCAGATGATCATCTGCCTCTTACCGGCCGTGTCACGCACGATGCCCTGCCGGAAGGCCTTGCCCGCCTTGACCCGCGAGCCGTTGACTGTTACTGCCGCCGCCGCGTCGCTGTCCCAGTTGGACAGGACGAAGCACGGATTGCAGACAGGCGAGTCCTTCGAGCCGTTCAGCGTGAACGAAATCGGCTTTGCCGTCGCGGCCAGGACGTACGCCCGCTGGGCCTGGTCGTATCCCTGGCTGTCGCATCCCTTCGGATTGTCGATCGTCGGCGGCTTGTTCCATGACCTCGCCAGGACCGCGAGGCTCGCCGCCGGCCGGTCCGTAAAGCCGTAGATGATCAGGTTGCCCGTGTTGTCCGCGCCGCCCAGGGCCGCGTGAGTGACGCGGTCGTCCGACACCGCGTACCTGCCGTCGGACGGGTTAAGCCCGACCGGCCAGTGGTTCCACGGCCCGGCGAACGGGTCGGCCGTGTGCTTGGACTGCTCCTGCCCGCCCCATTGGCTGATCTGTGCGCCCTGCTTGTAGACCGCGAACACCTTCCACTTCGACCTGAAGTTGATCCGCTTGATGCAGGCGTCCTTCAGCGGGTTGGCCGGCACGCGGTTCGGCATCTGCCACGTGAGGTCCTTGCTCTGGCCGTCCATGTTCGCGACCGTCAGGGCCGTCAGGTCCATGTTGTCCAGGCACGTCGTGCCAGGCTGCGACAGGAACTGCGTGTCCTGCCAGCCGCCGTTTATCCCGTCGAGGCACCGCACCCCCACGCCGTCCGGGTAGATTGTGTAATACTCGTCGACCCAGACGTTCGCCCCGGGAAACACGTACCCCACGTCGATCGACGCGTACCGCCAGTGAACCACCACGCGGGCATCAGTATTCTCGATCAGCCGGACGTGATCGAACCGCCCCCGCTTGTCGGCCATGTGCTCGGCGCAGCCGTGCGGGCCGCCAATCTCCCAGCTCTGGTCGGACATCCACTTGTTGTTCTCGGTAACCCAGCCCGAACCAAAGTTCGTCCCCTGCCAGAACACCACACTGCCTGGGACGCTGTCGAACCGCACCACGATGTCGCGATACGCGCTGGGCCGCCACAGGTTGTCCCACAGATCGTGATACTTCAGCGTCCGACAGGTCGCTCCAAACTTCTCCGCCGGTTTGCCCGTGACCTCGCCCGGCAGGATGCGTTTCTCCAGGTCCGGTGCGGCGACGGCCTCCGCCGAAGGGCGCATCGCCTCGTATGACTTGCGGACTTCCTCGGCCGACAGGGCGCGCGTGAATATGCGTACCTCGTCAATCAGCCCCTCGATTCCGTACAGCAGGGGCATATTGTTGTTCGCGGCAAACTTGCTGTGCGATACCGGGTCGGACACCCGCTGCGGGTCGCCGTTCAGGCCGATCAGCACATCGCGGTTCGGCACGGTGATGGGGCCCGTTGCATCCTTCGACGCCGCCAGCTTGCCGTCCACGTACAGGCACATCCTGCCCTTGCCATACGTGGCCGCCAGGTGCGTCCAGCGATACGTCGGCAGAATGTCCTTCTTGAGGACCGTCTGTTCAGGCGCCAGCTCGCCGCCTCCGACCTGCTCGCCGTTGACCTTGAATATGGGCCGGCCGTAAGGGTCGATGCCGAGCATGTACCCCTGCATCTTCCACGGCCGGTACGTGTACGGGTCGCGGTAGCCGTGCTTGTAGTCCTCCGCGCTGATTGGCTCGCCTGCCGACTGATGGACGATGCCCGCGTCGTTCCACGGATACGCGCCCAGCGCCACCCACGCCTCGGCCGTCAGTTCGTTGGTGATCTTCGGCGCCTTTGCCTTGGGCAGCGTCACCTTCGAGAAATAGCCGTCGAACGCCAGGGCCGTGCCCGATATGCCCTTCTTCCACAAAGCCTTGTTGCCCGAGACCGGGCATGCCGTGGCCGTAATCGCCTCGGCCGCCTCGTCGCTGCCGGACTTGAGCCCGTCGTCGAACTTCAGCCACGCCGCCGGCGAGCCGACGATCTTGTCCTTGACCGGCGAGCCGGCAATCCCGGCAGCCGGTTTGTCCGAGAACTTCGTCTTGGTCATGGACAGCTCTGTGACTCCGTCGGCCGTCAGGCTCAACTCCTGGACCGTAACGTTTGCCGGGTCGTTGTAGTCGTCGAGTCTTGGCGTGCCGACCTGCACCGCCCGCGACACCTTGCCGTCCGGCGTGATGTAGAAGCACTCGTGAATGACCTCCGTCATCACCACGCTGGCCGGGTCCGGCACGTGCCGCCAGTGGACGATGATCCGCCGGGAGTTGGCGTCGATCAGCCGGACGTACGAGCACAGGCACATCGGGTCCGGCTTGCACTGGGCGAGCGGCTTGAGCGGGAACTTGCCCTTGGGCGTCTGGAGGTACGGCAGATAGCCCGTCGCCCGGCTGAAGACGAGCTGCCGCCCCTCGGCCAGGTTCACCACCAGGTCGGCGTACTTGCCCCAACGCACCGGCCCGGGCTTGGGGTCGCCCGTGGGCGCCTGCTCCGGCCGGCCCGCGAAGACTTCCGCAGCGCTGATGGGTATCTTGACGAGCGTTGCGATGTCCTGCGGCTGGTCGTAGTCC
>CAYOBS010000007.1:0-26806 GCA_964402305.1 uncultured Planctomycetaceae bacterium
GGTTATCTCCGCGCCGCCGGCGCGAGCGCGGGCGATGGCGCCGTCGACGTCGTCGCTGCGAAGCGCGACGTGGATGATCGGCCCGGCGCCGCCGGACTTGGCGTCGGCTGGTGCGGCCTGGCCGCCGGCGAAAAGCTCGAAGAAGTTGCCATCCCCGCAGTCCAGGAGGATTGCCCGCGAGTCGCCCTCGCCCCAGCGGACGGCCTCGGTGAAGCCCAATGCCCGTGTGTAGAACATCACGGACTCATCGAAGTTGGCCACCTTGATGGCCACGTGATGGAATCCCCCGCCGCCAATCGCCTTGTTATGCCCGGCCATGCTCCGCTCCTTCCAGGACCCCGCCGACAATGCGGCGGATCGACCGCCGTTGGCGCTGGTTCGCACAGGAGAACCAGACCGCCGGTGCAGCGGTTCAGAATTACTGGACAGTCTGCCGCTCAGCAAATCCGAAATTCGAAGCACGAAATCCGAAACAAATTCAAAGCACCAAAATCCAAACGAGGACCAAGAAGCAAGCACCAAGGTCCAAACAAAAGCCCATCTTCGGGTCCCCAACCCACAATTCCCGGACACTCAGTTTGCACGTTTGTGGTTTGGGATTTGAGGTTTGTGATTTGTCTGGCATTTGGTGCCTGTCGTCTGGAATCCACTTGCCGGCCTTCGGCGTTTGGAGCATTTGAATTTGGCTGTTTGTTTAGGATTTCGAGATTCGAGATTCGGATTTAGGAACTTTAGGAACTCATGACAATTCACAATCTATTCGACGCACTGCACCGGGTCCCTCAAACCTTGGCGGCGTATTCCTCCAGCAGGCGGAGGTACGTGCGGTACTGGTCCAGGGAGACTCCCGGCGGGGTCTGGTGGTCCACGCTGGGGATGAATCCGCCGCTTCGCATCGCGGGCAGCAGGCGTTCAAACTCCGCCCGCATGGCGGCCTCGCCGCGCGGCATGACCATCTTGTCGTAGTGGCCGATCATCAGGAACCGCGGGAACTGCCGCCGCATGGCGGCTGCATCCACGCCGGCCTGTCGCTCCAGGGGCAGTACGCCCTCGATACCCGCCGACTCGAGCCAGGGCACCATCGCGGTCACGTCGCCATCGGTGTCAACCAGCACCCGCGTGCCAATCTCATTCAGCACGGGCACCACCTGCCGGTAATACGGCAGCAGGAACTCCTCGAACTGCCCGCGCGAGAGCATGGGGCCGTGGTTGTAGGACATATCCTCGGCAAAGGTCATGAAGGCCGGCCGGCAGAACGGTGCGAGCCACTTCAGGATGGCGATGTTGTAGTTGGCCAGGTCCTGGTTGATGCGATGCATGAGGTCCGGCTGGTCGTAGAAGGCGTAGAGATGCGGCTCGATTCCCAGCAGCGTCCGCGGCCCCCAGAAGAACCCATCGAGCGTGATCCACAGCACGGCCTCGCCGCGTGCCTGCTGGGCGGCCCAGTCTTCCAGCCGCGGCCGGGCCTCGTCGAACGGGGGAAACAGGTGAGGCCGGAGACGATCGTAATCGTCATTCGAGGCGACGACGCCCGCGCCGTGCGACGCCGGCCTGGGAAGCGTCCTGGCTCGCGGGCCGAACCAGTGCTGGTAGTACACATCCAGTCCGAAGTGGCGATATAGCTCGTAGCGGTCGCCGTCCGGCAGGCCCTCTGCCCGCCAGCGTGCGATCGTCTCATCCCACCAGCTCGCCCACTCGATGCGCGGCAGGCGGTCGACCGGCTTGAAGTTCATCACGGCGTTGAATCGCTCGATGTGGTTCATTTGTCAATGCTCAACTTTCCAACCGGCCCGGCGAAAAAGGCGCGGGACTGGCTCTTGGCGGCCTGGCCGCGGCGGCGCCGACCATCGCCAAACACAACACCGCCGCCAGCTTGAGCGATGGCGGCGATTTCCGTGAAGTCTTCATTGAGTCGGCTCCGCCGGCTCGGCAGCGGTCTCGGGTGTCTGTCGTTTGCGCTGGCCGTAGACTTCCCGCCCGCGGTATATGACGATGGCCAGCAGGATGAGCAGGCCGAAGTAGACGTTCATGTAGTAGGTGTTCACGTATTTCGTATAAGCTTGCAGTTCAGTGAGCCACTGCTGGATGAGGGTGTAGATGATTCCACCCATGAATATGCCCACGGCGGATATGACCCCGCCGTTGAGGCCCGTGCCGCCGATGATGGCGACGGCGAATGAGATGATCAGCCAGCCGTCGCCGGTTTGAGGGGTGGCCGAGCCCATCTCGGAAGCGAACAGTATCGCCGCCAGCGCCGCCAGCAGTCCGGACAGAACGTTGGCGGCGAGGATCATGCGGTTGGTCCGGATGCCCGAGAGCCTGGCCGCGTCCTGGTTGCCGCCGGTGGCCAGCATCCGCCGGCCGAATACCGTGTTGCGGTACATGTAGGCCATCGCTATCAGCACGACGAGCATTATCAGGAAGGAAAACGGGATGCCCACCAGCTTGCCCTGCGCGATGATCTTGAACGACCCCGGGACGTCATAGGGATTGCCCCCGGATATGCCGGACCGCAGGCCCATGAAGATGAACATCGTCGAGAGAGTGACGATGAAGGAGTCGATCTTGACCAGGGTTATGACCAGGCCGTTGATCAGCCCACATGCCGCGCCGACAGACAGGGCGATCGGCACGGCCAACCAGACCGACAGGCCCCAATGGGCCGGGTCCAGGCACAGGCCAAGCGCCACGGTGGCCAGGCTTCCGATGCCGCCTACCGAGAGGTTCATCCCGCCGACGACCAGGCAGACCGCCTGTGCCAGAGCCTCCAGCACAAACTGGGCCACCTGCCGGGACAAAATGAGCATGGTGTACGGTGTCAGGAAGGTCCTGGACTGGGCTGAGATAATGGCGAACAGCAGGGCGACGACGATTATCAGCCCCCACGTTCGCCCGGGTATGAGCACCCGCTTTTCCAGGCTCAACCGCGGTTGGGATGTGGGTATGTAGCTCACTGTGGCGTTTCCTTTGGACTTACTGCAAATACTCTCCGATGGCCATGCTGATCTCGTCGTAGGTCCGGGCCGAATTGTCAACATCGTCCACCTCGCCGACGATCCGCCGGTCGCGGAAGATGAGGATCCGATTGGCCAGCCTGATTATCTCCGGCATGTCCGAGGAAATCAGGATGATCGACCTGCGGTCCTCCTCGGCAAGCCGGCGTATCAGGCGGTGGATCTGCTCCTTGGCGCCCACGTCCACTCCGACCGTCGGCTCGTCGACTATCAGCACGTCGCAGTCGGCCGCCAGCCACTTGGCCAGGCTGACCTTCTGCTGGTTGCCGCCGCTGAGGTTCTCGACGATCTGGGCAAGCCCCGGCGTGCGAATCTCAAGGCTCTCGACCATCTCGTGAGCGGTGTCGTCCTCTTGCCGGGCGCTGATCCACCGGGTGAACTTGTTGACCATCCGCGGCCAGACCGTGATCGTCAGGTTTGCCCGAACCGTGTCCTTCAGCAGCAGGCCCTCTTCCTTGCGGTTCTCCGTGAGGTAGCCGATGCGGTAGCGATACAGGCTGTCGGAGATCGAACGTATCCGGGCGTGCTCGCCGCGGACTATAACCCGCCCGGAGTCCATGCGGTCCTCGCCGATCAGCACGCGGGCCATCTCCGTGCGCCCCGCGCCAACCAGGCCGTACAGGCCGAGGATCTCGCCCTTGCGCAGGCTGAATGACGCATCCTCGATCTTGCCGTGCCGCGTAAGGTGCTCGACCCGCAGCACTTCCTTCTCGCGGTTGAAGTTGACTCGCCCGAGGTGGTCCTCCTTGCACTCCCGCCCGATCATCATGCGGATGAGCTCCTGCCGGCCCAGCTCGCCGGTCGGCCTGGTCCCGACGTGCCTGCCGTCGCGAAGCACCGACACGCGGTCGCAGACCGCGAAGACTTCCTCGAACTTGTGCGAGACGAAGACCAGCACCACGCCGGTCTTCTTGAGGTCGTTCAGGATGCCGAAGAGCGTCTGGGCCTCGTGCTTGGTCAGCGTGCTCGTCGGCTCATCCAGCAGTATCACGCGGGCGTTGGCGGCAAGGGCGCGAGCGATCTGCGTGAGGCGCTTCTGGGCGGCGCTGAGGCCTTTCATCAGCGCTGTCGGCGGCACGTCCAAGCCCACCATTTCCATGTACTGCCGGGCGCGGGCGTTGACCGCCCGCCAGTTGATTGCGCCCGTCGGCCCATACGTGATGAGCTTGTCGAGCATGATGCTCTCGGCCACCGTGTTCTCGCGGACGATCTGGATCTCCTGGTGGACGATGTCGATGCCCATCGAGAGGCTCTGGCGGTAGTCCCGGCTGTGGACTCTCCGGCCTTCGAGAAAGACCTCGCCGACGTCGGCCTGGTAGATGCCGCAGATGATCTTCATCAGCGTGCTCTTGCCGGCGCCGTTCTCGCCGACAAGGGCGTGAATCTCGCCGGGAGCGAACGCGACGCTCACATCATCCAGCGCCCGGACGCCCGGAAACGACTTGCTTATGTGCCTCAGTTCGAGCATGCCGGGTTGAAACCTGCCTGTCAGGGAACCGCCTATGCCGCAAGACCCGCCGCCGTCGCCGCTTCGGCTGGGATAGCTAGGCCGGCTGAGTCGTGGGCGCCGGCTTGGCCGCCGGGGCCGGTTGGGCGCCGGCCGGGGGAGTAAGGTACTTATCCGTGGTCTTCAGGTCATTGACGATCCGGTCGGTGATCTTGCGGACCTCCTGCTTGTACGTGTCAACGTTGTTCTTGGTCACCACCACAATGCCGGCGTCGACGAATTGATAAGGCTTCACCGGCTTGTAGCCGTTCAGCGTCATCGCCAGGATCGTTGTGGAGATGTAGCCGTGCCCGAAGGGGTTCTGCGCGATCGTCGCGTCGATGTACCCGTCCTTGATGGCCTTGAGCACGGTCGGGTCGTCGTCGATGCCGATGAACTTGATCCTCTTGTGGCTGGGATCCTTGTGCCATTCCGTCAGAATTGCCGCGGCCGCCACCGTCGGGTTCCAGCCCGTGGTGATGATCCCGTCAATGTCATTGGCCCCCGCCGCCAGGGCCGCGCCGATTTTCTGCTTGGCCTCGCTCACCTGGGTCATGTCGCTTATGGTGTTGTAAATGCTCACGTTCGGGTGCTCGGCGACCACCTCTTCAATGCCTTCCTTGCGCTTGGTCGTGTTCAGGTCGGTCACCGTCTCGAGGACGTTGAGGATCTTGCCCTTGTCCCCCATCATCTTGATGAGCTCCCTTGCCGCCGTCTTCGCCGCTTCCTTGATGGGGGTCGCCACGGTGAATACCGCCGGCGTGGGCACTTTGGGCTCGGCACCATACGCTACGACTATCTGCCCGTGATCCTTGAGTTCCTCGAACAGCCCGTTGGCCCCGGCCGGGTCGCCAGGGTAAATGCTGAAGGCCTTGTGATTCATCGTCGACAGGGCTCTTATGTTGCTGTTCTCGTCGCTCTGCGTCCACTCCTTGCCGACAACCTTAAGGATCTTGATGTTGTTGTCCTTCTCGCAGGCCTCCACGCCCTGCTGGACCTGGCTGATGTACGGATGCGGCATCATGCCGTACCAGACGATCGGCTCGTCCCCGGACGCCCCGCTCTTGTCCTGGCACCCGACGGCCAGGGCAAAAACAACAACAGCGGCCGATGCGACCAACAGCCCAACGATCCTTAGAGAACTCTTCATGGTTGTCTCCTTAGTTATGACAAGGGTTCAGCCCTTTGGCCCTTTGATATACACCTCCGGGCAGCCGGAGTCCAGAGAAACAACAGACCTCAGACTTCAGGCTCCAGACTTCAGGGGCAAGAACCATTTCGCGGAGCTCCCGCTTCTCCTGAAGCCTGTAGTCTGAAGCCTGTAGCCTTCTTTTCAGTCCAGCTTGATCAGGTGGATCGTGTGGGGCTTGTCGTACCTGGTGTTCCGCAGGCCCGGGAAGGGCATGTCGAAATCGACCACGATCAAGTCGTTGCCGCGAACGATCACCTCGCAGGGCTGGTCCAGCTTGCCGCCCTCGCCCGTGCAGTCCTCGTTCTCCCAAAGGTTCTCCAGCTTGCCGCCCAGGCTGACGCGCTTGATCGAGTTCTTCTGACTGTCGGCGATGTAGATCTTCTTGTCCGCCGCACGATAGAAAATCCCGTCGCAGCAGGTCATGCTCGGGTCCTTGAGGAACACTTTGCAGCTCTCCAGCGAGCGGTCGGCGTTGAAGGTGATCTTGTACACCACGCCGTCGCCGAAGTTGCCGCAGTAGAGATTGCCATCCTCGTCGAACGTCATCCCGTCAGGCCCGGCGCTGCCGCTGCCCCGGCCCTCGATGGCGTTGATCTTGACCAGCACGTGCGGGTCCTTGCCGCCGGGGGCGACCTTGACGATGCCCTTGTTCAACTCAGCCAGCGTGAAGCACCAGATGCCGCCCGCGCCGTACTCGCCCTTGAGGTCGAAGGATGTGTCGCTGACGTACACCAGGCCGCCGCGCCAGATCACCGCGTTGGCCAGCTTCATGCCGTCAACCACCACGTCAACGCCCGTGGCCTTGCCGTCGGTCATGTTGATCCGCAGCAGCCGCGAACAGTGGTTCGGGTCGGCGAAGTACTGGTTGTCAGCCACGTAAAGGTTGCCGTCCGGGCCGATGTCCACGCCCATCGGCCCAACCTTCTTCGTCTTCGGGCTGACCGGCAGCGCGCACAGCGCCGTCATCTTGTTCTCCGGCGAGATCTGCATCATCACAGCCGGGTGGTTGGCGTCGTTGAAGTTCGGGCACGAAAGGTAGATTATGCCCGTCTTGTCGTCGAGCGTCGCCCCGTCGGGCGTGTTGCAGGCGTCCGGCAGGCTGAACAGCAGCGCCGGCGTGTACCGCGCCATCCCCGGCGTCCATGCCGTCCCCGCCATGCCGCTGCCAATGTCGCACCCGGCCAGCCCAGCCGTCGCCGCCGCCAGCATCGCCAGCGCCAGAGCGAAAACGCCGCTGGGCAGAACACCGCTGGGCAGAACGCCGCTGGGCAGAACGCCGCTGGGCAGAACGCCGCTGGGCAGAACGCTTCCACGGAGAATACCTTTCACGACAGCCCGCATCTTCGTGAACATGGCCAAATCCTTTCGTGCTCGGGACAATGAAACCTTGCCGGGCGGAACCTGCCTTCGGCAGGCAGGCCATCCGGCCCCGCCGCCCCGATGAGTCTATCCGCCCGCCGCCCGCGACGTAAAGAGCAAATCCCGGCTCCGAAGTAGGTAGTAGCCAGTAGCCGGTAGCCGGTAGCCAGTGGGTAGTAGGGGTCAGGCGACAGCCCTCGCCCTCGTCCTCGTCCTCGTTCTCGTCCTCGTCCTCGGTCTTTTCATGTTTGACGGTGAACCGAAGGTTCACGTGCGGCCGCGACGTAAACGGTAAAAGCCCGCGGAGGCGCAGACCTTGCCCTTAGGGCCCCCAAGCGGGGATCCCTTCGGGAGGGCGCAGCTCGGGAGCCTGCTTGCCACCCCGGCGCGCCGGGGAAGGCGAAGCCGGGTAGCCTCGGCAAAGGAGGGTAGCCGGGAAGAAAACACGACGGAACCGGGAACCTGGAACCCGGAGAAGAAACGGAGAAGGCAGAAGTGGGCTTGCCACGGCGTAGCCGAAGGCGAAGCCGGGAGAACGCGGCGGCGATGCAGCAATGGGAAAAGTAGCCTGTCCCGTTTTCCTCCCCAGTGCCATTCGTTCCTGGCCCCTCCCCCGGCTGCGGATGACGGGTTAGTTTGCTAACTCGCCTGACAACTGCTTCCAGACCCGACGATAATCGCTCCCGGACATCGATGCTCCGACAGGAACCGCTGTGTCCCACTCCGCTTGGTTGAGCGACCGCAGGAAGTCGCGGGCTGATTTGACGGACTGTTCACCACCGCCTGCGGCTTGCAATTTGGCACCGAGAGCCTCGGCAATACTTCGAGGAACGGCGTTCATTCGCATAAGGACGGCCGATTCGGTGCGAACGCCGTGATAGATCATCGACGGGATGGCATTCAACCGCTTCTTCACGTCGGGGGGAAGATTGTCGAAGTCAATGCCGGACGTTGGCATCTTGCTTAGGGCAGCCAGTCCCCAGGGGCCGGAGTTTACGAGCGTACGATAGATCGCTTTGCACGCCTCCGAGAGGGCCTTGGTTTGGTCAGTATCGGCAAAAAACTCCTTCGCAATGTCCCGGATCGAATCGCCATTCACCCACGCCGTTGTAAGAGCAGCGATGCGTTGGTGAGTCATCCCTGACGAAGTGATCTGCTCTAGTGACCCCTTGATTTCGGGAATGTGGAGCATAATGCCCACGAGATTCGGCAGGAGCGACTCGCTGGCCTGGCCGAAGAGGCTCGACGGTTCCCAATCCGCGGGCGTAAGTTTACGTTGTAGTTCGTCAAGACCGAGCAGGGCGGAGCGCACGCCCTCTGGAGCAAACCCCGTCGAATCAGCAAGGCTTGCGTTCTCAGGATGCAGTGATAGTTTCTGCACATACCGCTTGGTCACGTCGAGCAGTGCGTCGGCTTTTACATTTGAGATGAGCGTCTGTTGGGAACGCAAAGCCGCATATCCGTATGTGTGGCGGAGCAACTGCTCGGTGTCGGCCAGCACCAGATCGAGATTCTTCTTCTCCGCCCACAGATGGGCAATATAGCAGCGGAAATCACGCCAATCCTCGTGCGCCAGCGCGCCATCAAGCTGATTTAGCTTCCCGGCTTCATAGAGGCCATCCAGGAGTTGGACCAGCCGCGATACCAGTGCGCCGGTGGCGACCGAAACGAACTGCTTAAGGTCGTTCGGATTCTTGCCGGCCACGATGCCGACCACTCCGACACTGTCCTGTCCGATACGCCCGGCACGCCCCGCAAGGTTCCAGAACTCTCTCGGTGTCATCCGCAGGTGGTACGGTGGATGCGATAGCGGGTGATTGATCGACGACAGGAAGACCGAGGAGACCGGGAAGTTGATGCCTTGGGCAATCGTCGTGGTTGCGCAGAGCACCTTGAGATGCCCCTCCTCGGCCAGCCATTCGATGAGTGAACGGGCCTCGTCCGATATTCCAGCATGATGCACGCCGATACCGCGTGATAGCATCTCGATCAGTTCGAACTGCGGACTGATCTCGGTGGCCAGGAACCGCTGAACCAATGCCACATCATCTTCAACCTTGGAGAGAGGCGGGAGTCCCTTTGCGATAGTCCGAGCCATTGACCACACATGAGGGATGGTGTCCGCCACTGCGACACTCGTGCCGCGGCTGCTCATAATGGTAGCCATTGAACCCGTCTGCGCGGCGGAAGACGCCGCCTTACTCCACGAAAGTCCTAGTGGACGATTCCCACCAACGGTGTGCGTGCCACGCAATTGCACCACCTTATGCGTCATCGGAACCAAGGTCTCATACTGTAACGCCCAGTCGCCGCGAGCAGTACCTCGCTCGGCGTGATACAAGCCGACAATCCGGTCATTGGGCTTCCATGGACTCGTGCCAATGCTGACGGTCGTTCCCGAATCCGGTGCCAACCAGCGAGCCAAGTCCTCAGCGTTGGGAACAAGCGGCATGAGCAGGAGGAAATTGGCCTTCTCGCACTCGCGGCGAATGGTGGCCAGTAGTAGCTCTATGCGCATGCCCCGTTCCCCATCCTCGATGTTGTGAGCTTCGTCCGTCACCACCAGGGCCAAAGGACGGGCCACCGTCTTGTTCCGCAGAACAAGCTGCAACTTCTCTGGTGTCGCCACCAGAACATCGAATGCGGCGCGGTCACCTGCCGCGGAAAGCATTGCATCCTCAAAAGCGTCAATCTCAACGGCGCCAGTGAGTTGTTCCACCACCAGCCCAAGCGGCCCGAAGTCCCGCCTGAGCCGCCGGGTAACCTGGGCCACGAGCGCCCGGGTCGGTGCAATGTAGGCGACCCAGCCCTTGTCTTGACTGAATTGGTTGAGGGCTTGCAGCATTCGGAACTCGGCGAGCAACGTCTTGCCTCCGGAAGTGGGTAGATCAACGACGATGGCGCGGTGGGCCTGATCCAGCAGCCCCTGTTCTTGGATTGCGGCCCGCTGTGGCGGGAGGAGTTCAAAGAGAGGACGGCTGCTCTTGGTTACGTTCTCGATGAATTGGGTTACGCGGGAGTTTACCGCCCGCGCGACCCACCAGACCGAGCCAACAACCATGCGGCGTGCGGTCAGATGCAGCCATTGCTGTAGCATTTCAAACGCCGCGTCATGCGTGGCGGCTGCGGCCTTACGGGACGCCTCGAAGTGCTTGTCCAGTTCCTCGGAAACCCCCGCTGGCGTTCCTTGGATGACATACGTCGCCAGCAACTCCGTAGCCTTTGCCCAGTGGTATAGTGCGACCAGCCGCAGGGCCATCGCCTGATCGGCAGCGTTCGTGCCATTGTTGAGCATCGCTGGCTCATACAGCGATTGGTCTTGCCGCAGTCCCACGACGATGACCGCGATCTGCGACAGGTCATCCCAACTCCTCTTTCGGAGCAGGCGCGTCCAGCAATCGAACAACCGGAACAGAAGCCGACGATCCCACGGGGCGCCATCCACTGAGGGCGCGACAACGACATTCCCATGTTCGCCGAGCCAACGACGAAGATCGGTCCACCTGTCAGCAGAATATGCGAGTGATGCAAGGTGGAGAACGGCAAAGACGCGGGCCACGTCATCAGCCGGAATTGGCATGAGACGCCGTATCTCGAAGGCACGCCATGCGCCCGCGAGGCACTGCTCACGGAGCCGCTTACCCTCATCCGTTTGGGCCGGGTAAAGAGTAGCCTCGATCCCTTCTATGGCAGCCAATTCGTAGGCGAGCGAAAGTTTTTCCAGAATGGCCGCATCCACCGGCTGCTCCTGGAAATCCAGCGTCATCTGCTGGCCAACAGCCGAGTGAATCAGTCTCGCTTGGGCAACCTCAAGCCCCCGGTCGCGCCGATCGGCACCGACGGCGATTACCGCCCAGTGTTTATCAACAGCTTGGAGAGCGGGGTCAGTTATTAGCATGATTGCCCTCCGCTAAACTGGCGCAGCGCGCGCCAATGCCATTGATTGCCTTGGCCGGAAGATAGAGGGCAAGCAACTCTATGCACATTGAGGCAGGACAATCCTTTGCCAGCGACTTCGCTCGGCTGCGGAGATCGCCAGCGTCTGGCGGCACATCCCGGACCAGCACACCAAAGATGACCACATCGGATGAATCTGCGAGGTAGCGAGAGGCAGCGTGGCGGTACTGATCAGCCCAGGGCGAACCAGGGGCTCGCCAGCCGAGATACAGGAACAGCGTGTCCCGCGTCGGTTCGGAGTCCCGAAGTTCCTCCAGTTGCTGCTTTAACCCATGTCGGCCGTACATCACATTCGGGGGCACCGTATCATCGCTGGAGGTCTTCACCTCACCGAATACAAAACGGTGAGGGTTTGCAACCTCATTCGTCTTCCGGAACCCGACAAGGTCAGTGCCCGGCAGACTCGCTTTGGAGTCGCGAAGATCGCGGGCCGTTGTCCAGGGGAAGAAGCAACTGCGGTGATCCGTCAGATACACCTCCGCGATGACCTCGCCCACCCGCCAATCCTCCAATGGCAGACGAGAGTCGAAAACCTTTCGGAGCGCGTCTGATTTGAAATCAGTATCCGCGACACCGGCAAGGAAACCAGAAAGCTGCTCAATGCCCGAGTCGTCTCGTGCCGCCGCACCCACGGCACCGTTCAGCACGGAATCCAATTCCTCGGCGGTGTAGCACAGGCCACACGCCGCCACAGGCGCTTCGTCGGTCGTATACGCTTTCCTGCCAGAGGGCGTTTCCATAGCTGGACCGTTCAGCCTGTATTGGGCGTGCGCCCAGTTCAGTTAAGCAACTAGTCCGTCCGACCGCCGAACGGTTCTTTGTATGTCAAGGGCGGATTTTCTGAGGCATATGGAAGCATCTCCAGCATGTCCCAAACGGACTGGGAGTCCATTGGTCTTGAAGCCTATGGATTCCCGATTCGATCTGCTGTCGAAGTCCCAACCGACTATCCCTGGCAGGATGCATCCCCGCAGAGCCTGCTTCTGTTTGGCCGGTTAATCGTATTGTCCTTTGCAGGTGGGTCATCGTCAATCGGAATCTGAGGACACTGTTAACCCTCTTCGGAAGCTCTTCGGAAGCCAAAGGATTTTCGGGGACATTTGTTCATGAGCCTTCGGCTCACCATCAAAGAATGAAAACAGAAGGGCTTACGGATGCCTACGGCCATTGGAGCCCTTCCATTTTCAAGCCAGATACCTTCATTCCTTTTTGGACGTCGGTCTAGCGATACTCGGTCTGCGCCACCCAGGCAAGCGTGTTTTCGATTTAACCCTCCCCGATTTACCCCGGGAACGCCAATCTCCCGATTGGAATATCTGGTGGAATTGGGGACACCTTACAGATTATTGGCTCTCCTCCCAAGGTCCGCAATGAGGCGGGCGAAGCCCGCCGTCTCATCCCGGCCCGCAGCGGGTGGGGGTGAGTGTGCGGTCCTTGTCGGCCGTGGCGGGGTGTTCCACCACGGCGGTGCCGGCGGCGACGAGGTCGTCCCAGTGTCTGGCGTTGAAGATGCAGCCTGGGTCGCCGGCGTGGAGCTGGCCGAAGTACGCATCGGCCCGGGCGCGGCAGCCGCCGCAGTAGTTGCCGAACACGCAGACCTCGCAGTGGTGCAGGCGGCGTTTGCGGTCGTTGAGGATGTCCCAGAAGATGCTCGTGCGGAAGATTTCTTCCACGCCCCTCTGGCGGATGTTTCCCATGACGCGGTGGGGCAGGTACACGCAGGGGGTGATGTTGCCGTCAGGCTCGATGCAGATGTACGTCCGGCCCGCGCCGCAGCCGCCGAGGTACTTGGCGACCACGCGGGCCTTGACGCCGCTGCCGGCGCCCGCGTGCGAGCAGCTCACTCGCCCCTCATCGAGGGCCGCCCCGGCCAGGCACGCGCGCCCAAGCTGCGGGGCGGTCGAGATAACGCCCATGCCGCCGGCCTGCATGCGGCGGTTGAGCATCGCAAGGAGCTTTTCGCGCTGCTGTGGTGTAATGTCGCCGCTGACCATCTTTAGCCCGCGCCCGACGGGGATGAAGTTGAAGTGGGCGAAGCACCCGGCGCCGAGCTTCTCGGCCAGGTCGATCATCGCCTCGGCCTCGTGGTAGTTGCCCTGGTGGACGCACATGGCGATTCCCAGGCGCAGGCCCGGCGTGGCGACGACGTTGCGTGCGCCCTCGACCGCCCGGCTCCACATGCCGGGTGAGCCGCGGAAGGCGTCGTGTCGGCCGGGATCGACCGAGTCCAGGGATATCTCCACGTATCGCAGGCCCGCCTCGGCCAGCTTTGCGGCGAGTTCGGGCGTCAGGGCCGTGCCGTTGGTGGCGACGGTCGTGTGTATGCCCCAGTTCTTTGCGCGGGCCAGGCACGGCAGCAGGTCCTTGGAGATCGTCGGCTCGCCGCCGGAAAACGCCAGCATGGGCAGGTGCATTCGCCCGAGCTGGTCGATCAGGCTGAACTTCTCATCCAGCGTCAACTCGTCGGCCAGGGCGTTGTGCCGGCTGTCCTGGTAGCAGTGCTTGCAGGCGAGGTTGCAGCGGTTGGTGAAGTTCCAGACGGCGAACAGCGGCGCGCTGAACCGCTGCGGCACGGTCAGGCCGAACTCGGCGACGCTCTTTGCGACGATGACAAGCCCGCGGACAGTCGGCACGTGCTGGCTGAGCCGGCGGCGGAAGGTCTCGGCGTCGGTCTTGCCCCGCATGCGGTCGATGAACTTGTGCAGCAGCCAGTAGCGGAGCCGCCGCCGCGCCGGCACGGCCGGGTTGCGATAGCTGAACACCGCCCGCTCCAGCGCGGTGGTCGCCCACGCGGCGGGGAACTTCGCGTCGGGCCTTTCCTTTGAGAGCACCCGCAGCAGCCAGCGCATCGGGCGGGTGCGGAGGTAGCGTTCGAGCTTGTGGTGGTAGTTGATCTGGAGCAGCCTGCTGGTGACCTCATCGGCGGCCAGGGCGGCGCTGGATCGCAGGTACGCGCCGCTGGAGAGCTCGCCGTCGTCGGTGCGGCAGGGGCTTTTGTCGGCATTCGTCGAGGGCGGGAAGTCGTGCAGATACCGCTTGCCTATCGCCGCCGCCGTCGAATGCTCCGCCGCGGCAGTGTAGGACACATCGCCGGTGCTATGTTTTCCGGGCGTGCTTATCATGGACAGCGGCCCTTTTCAGACCAGCTTTGCAGGCCCGAAGGGCCGGCTAAACTCTCTCGCCCCTTCGGGGCTGTCGAAATCGGTCATTTCGAGTTAGTTACTACGGCAGATGTTTACTTCCCTCTCGGCTCGACGGTGATCGCCACGCTCGGGCTGTATTGCGGGTAGCCGTTGAGTTCGGCTGAGACGTACAGGATCTCCGCCACGGGCCAGTCCGGCTCGACGGGGACCATCAGCTTGAAGGTCCTGCCGCCCCCTGCCGGCAGAGTCCAGTTGAGGATGTTCGACGTCGCCGCGGTTGGGTAGACGCGGACCTGCTCGAATGACATCTTGCTTGGCCTCATGATCCGCACGAGCACCGGCGCGCCGGTCGGGGAGGCGATGTCAATGGGCGAGCCGGTGGTGTTGACGGCGGTGACCTCCACCGGCATCAGATCGCCGATTTTCCAGTTGCGGCCCGGCAAGCGGATCGAGACGTCCATGCCCTTGCCCTTGACGATGTTGGCAGCGGCCCGCGAACCGGACATGCCCATTTCGGTCTGACAGCCCGCAACCATCAGCGGCGGCACACAGACAAGGCAAATCAGCGATGCTCTCATAGTTGCTCTCATAGATGCTCTCATAGTTATCTCTCCAATGCTTGGCCCGGCTTATGGGGCGCCACATCCGCCTGCTCGGTCCACTCGGCCGGGGAGGCGGCGAATTTGCGTTCGCTCACCGTGCGGTACTCCGGTCCGCAGTTCCACGTGCAGAACGGGAACACCCCGTCCGGCGTGGAGTATAGTATCACGCAGCGCTTGGTCCGCTCGACATCAAAATTGTACCTGTCCTGAAAATGCATGCCGGCACACAAGAGCGTTTTGTAGGTAAGCTTCTCGCCGGCGCCCCGGCCTACGCTCTTGTCCACCAGGCCCTGGAGTGATCGCATGAACCGCCCCACGGTCAGGCCGGGCGGGGCCGAGTCGGCGCGGAAATGCCTCTTGAACATCCTCATCGCCCGCAGCTTGTCCAGCCAGGTGGCTCGGCCGCGGCGGCGGATCCTCGCGGCCAGGCGGCTCATGTCGCAGAACATGCCCTCGATGTCCAGCACTTGCGGGAACGGGAAGACTTTTTTATCCGGCGAGACGAAGAAGTACGTCCCCAGCGCGCAGTCCGGGTGGCACGTTGGGCGGATTTTCGGCGAGCCGGACAGCGCCTCGAGGAACTCGCTCAGCGGCGAGACGATGCTCAGCGGGAACATGTCCCGCAGCGGGCTGGCGCCCGAGGCGGCGGCGATGTCGTGGGCCAGGTGGCCAAGGGTGTATCGCCGGCTGCTCCGCTGCTCGTAGTCGATCCGCCCGGTGAACGCCACCGGCTGGTAGCTTATCGCGCTGACGGTGTCGATGTTGTCCACGGCGAAGCGGAAGATCGGCCCGACCTGGTCGTCGTTCATGCCGCGGATGATCGTCGGCACGAGGCAGATCTTCAGGTCCAGCCCGCGGCAGTTTTCCACCGTCGCGAGCTTCTTTTCCCATATTCCGGGATAGTTGCGCGTCCGGCGGTAGGCATCGGGCCCCACGCCGTCGAACTGGAGGTAAAGCACGTGCAGCCCCGCCTCGGCCGCCTGGCGGGCGAACTCGTAATCCGCCATCCGTATGCCGTTTGTCGCGATCTGAATGTGGCTGAACCCCATCGACCGCGCCGCCTCGACGATCCGCAGAAAATCCGGGTGGATCGTCGGCTCGCCGCCCGTGAACTGGATGGCCGTGCAGGGGACCGGCCGAAAATCCCGCAGCCTCTGGAGGTGCGCCACGTGCTGCTCGAACGACGGCTCGCAGACGTAGCCGGCCGCGCCAGCATTGGCGAAGCAGATCGGGCATCGCATGTTGCAGCGGTTGGTCAGGTCGATCTGCGCCAGCACGGACCCCGACTGGTGCTGGTTGCACAGCCCGCAGTCGGTCGGGCATCGCACGCCGCCGGTAACTTGCGGCTCTTCCAGGCCGGGCTGCTCGCCGAAGGTCCACCACGATGCCTTCGAGTACAGCAGCGCGTCGCTGTTGATCATGTCGCGGAAGTATCCGTGTTCCGGGCAGACCTTCTCGATATGCACCGCGTCGTCCTCGACGAAGTGCCGCCCGACGATCACGGCCGCACACCGCGGACAGAGCGTCTCGACGGTCCGCGGCAGCCGGCGGATCGGCGGGTGAATCCGCGAGCCGCCGAAGGTGTGCGTGGCGCTGCCGGGAAAGTCGCCGGCCAGGAGCGTCCAGATCGCGTCGTGGTGTACCTGCCGGCGCTGCCCGCAATCGCCGCAGTGGAACGTCAGGACAACCTGGCTGCCGTGGCGGTCGAACCGGGCTCCGACGACCTTGCGGCAGGATGGGCACGTCGCCCGCGTTTCAAGAGGCAGCCTGGCGAACTTATCCGCGAATCGCCGCATGTTGAGCTTGTGGGCCGCGAGCGGGTCGCCCGATGCGCGCGCCGACCCGCCGCCACAGCCAGTGCCGCACGCCGTGTGCCGCTTATCAACATCTACAGCCCGCTCTATCATCCGACGGCGACCTCCTGCCTCGCGCCGCGCCCGGCAATCAATAATACTCGATCAGGTCCCGAAGCACGGCGGGTATCGCCGCGGCTTTTTCTTTCGCTTCTGATACCCGGACGCCAATTCCGTGAAGATGTCCAGGTCGCGCTCCATGTTCGAACTCGACGCGTCGAAGTAGAAGTTGCGGATCGGAATCCCGTCGTGGTCGGCCGAGACGCTGTGGTAGACCGCCTCCGAGACGATCCCGTTCATGCAACTGAACGGGCTTATGTCGATGATCCCGTCGACGCCGCGCCCGTGAAGGTACATGCTCTTGCCGACCGAGAGCACCATTTCGCCAAGGGCCCCGTCGGCAGGCAGGTAAGGCCAGGCGGGCTCGAGCACGTCGGCGTAAATGTCGTGCGGCTCCTCGTAGCCGATGAAGTCGTCGTGGAACGGCGCCAGCAGCTTGTGCTCCTCGCGGCGCTGTACGGCGTTCTTGACCATCGCCCCAGCCATCGAAAGCGTGAACGTCTTGCCGTCGCGCTTCAGCAGGCTCTTCTGCGACCAGTTGGTGTACCAGACCCACTCCGAAACGTCGCTGATCCACGCCTCGCCGCCGTGGGCCTCGATCTTGCGGACGGCGTCGTAGTTGCTGAACGTGTTGAGCCGGCAGAAGATCTCGCCGACCACGCCGATAAGCGGCTTGCCCTTGACGTACCGCGCCGGCACGGCCCGGAAGATGTCCCGCGAGCGGACCATCGCGTCGATCAGCCCAGCCATGCGGTCCTTGCTCGACAGCGACCGGCTGGCCAGGATCGCCTCGACGATCTCCATCGACCGCTCGAAGGCCGCGTCGGCTGCGCCGCACTCGGTCTCGTATGGACGCGTGCGGAGGAGTATCTTCCGCAATATGTCCGAGCAGACCAGCCCGCGCCACATCTGCCGCATCACGTCCGAGCCGTGCTCGCCGACGCCGTCGTAGCTGTTCTTGCTTGTCGGCGAGATGACCGGCACATCCTCGTAGCCCATCTCGTCGAGCACATGCCGAAGATACGGGGCGTACTGGCCGAAGCGGCACGGTCCCTCGGCCGTCGGCATGAAAAACGCGTGCGCGTCGCGGTCGAAGTCCGGGGCCTTGACGATCCGCAGAAAGTCGCCCATCGTGACCTTCTCCGGGTAGCACTCCTCGCCGCTGGTGTAAAGCCCGCCCAGCTCGAGCGTCTCGGCATCCGACGGCGGCGTCGGCGATGCGTCGATCCCCACCGCCCGAAACGCCGCCGCCATGAACCGCGCGCCGATGTACGTCATCCGCGGAATCCACAACTTGCGCCCGCTAAGCTTATTGGTCGAACTCTTGACTGCCATCTTCTTCCATTCCAGCCCGCATGGGCCAAACAAACTGCATGGGCCAAACAAACCGCATGAGCCAAACAAACCGCATGGGCCAAACAAACCGCACCCGCCGCGGCCGGACAACGCCTCGCGGGGGCCGGCGCCGGTTCCAGTAACGACATCGCCAAGTACCTGGGCTAGCAGAGAGAAGCCGGATGGACTTTACCTCCCGGTTAGCGAAATGTGATGGAGAATCACTCGTTCCATGGGAATATACTCTTCGCCGCCGAGCGAAATAAGGACTTAATAGTTTACCGCCATCCTGGCGCGCTGATAACTCGAAATTTGCTGTCGAAATTTGCTGTCGGCGAAATTGTGAGAATGACCTTGCCGCGTGATGAGCAATCCGGCATATGAATCCAGCATATGGTTCAGAATCGGCAAGATCCTGGTTGCGGATGAACGGAGCTTGATGGTGCTCCCCCAGCCAGGCGGCGCGGCTCCCGGCCCGCGGGCATGAACCCGGAGAACAGATTTTTGCCGGCACTTCGGGAAAGACAGGCCGCCCACGGATCGGCCCCCGCTCTCAGCCCTTTATCACCGCCATAGGCCGCAGGCGGGCCACCTTTCGGGCCAGGCCGGCCTCGTGGACGCACTCGACCACCGCGTCAACGTCCTTGTAGGCGTCGGGCTGTTCCTCGGCCAGTCCGGTCCGCCCGCGGGCCTTGGCGATGATCCCCCGCTCGGCAAGCTCCTTGTCAATGTTCCGGCCTCGAGCGGCCTCGATGGCCTGGTGGCGGCTCATAACGCGCCCCGCCCCGTGGCAGCATGAGCCGAACGACTCTTCCATTGCCCGGTCCGTGCCCACCAGCACCCAGCTTGCCGTGCCCATGTCGCCGGGAATCAGCACCGGCTGGCCGATCAGGCGGTAGCGGTCGGGCAATTCCTCGTGCCCGGCCGGGAAGGCGCGAGTCGCCCCCTTGCGGTGGATGCAGAGCTGCATCTGACGCCCGTCCACGGTGTGCGTCTCGACCTTGGCGATGTTGTGCGCCACGTCGTAAACCTGGCGGATGCCCAATTGCTCGGCCGACTTGCCGAAAAACCGCGCCAGCGACTGGCGGATCTGCTGGGCAAGCAGTTGGCGGTTGGCCCATGCGTAATTGGCGGCCGAGCGCATGGCTCCGAGGTATCGCTGGGCCTCGGGGCTGTCGAACGGGGCGCAGACCAACTGGCGGTCCGGCAGAGCGATGCCGTACCTGGCCGGGCAGTTGCGAAGCTGCTTGAGGTAGTCGTCGCAGACCTGGTATCCCAGGCCGCGCGAGCCGCTGTGGATCATGACCGTTGCCAGGCCCTCGGCCAGGCCAAACGCGGATGCCGCCTGGGCGTCGTAGACCCGCTCGACGTACTGGACCTCGACGAAGTGGTTGCCGGCCCCGAGCGTGCCGCACTGGTCGTCGCCTCGCCTGACGGCCTCGTCGGAGACCATGTCTGGGTCGGCCCCCGGCATGCAGCCGCCGGATTCGGTGACGTCGGAATCTTCCTGCCCGGCCAGGCCCTGCCGGACAAGCCAGCCGCAGCCCTCGGCCAGGATGTGGCGGATGGCCATTGCGTCGAACTTGTACGGCCCGCCGACCCCGACGCCGCAGGGCACGTCGCGGAACAGCCAGGCCGCCAGCTCCTTGAGCCGCTTGCCGACATCCGCGCGCGACAGGTCCATCCGCAGCAGCCGGACGCCGCAGTTGATGTCGTAGCCGACGCCGCCGGGAGAGACCACGCCGCCGGAGGCAATGTCCGTCGCCGCCACCCCGCCGATGCAGAAGCCGTAGCCCCAGTGAATGTCCGGCATGGCCAGCGACGCCCCAACGATGCCAGGCAGCGTGGCGACGTTTGCCACCTGCTCCAACCCGCCGCCGTCGATGACGTCGGCAATCATCGCCGCGCTGGAATACACCAGCCCATCGACGCGCATGTCCGGCCGGCTCGATTTGGGAATCCGCCAGCGGTTCTCATCAATCTGCTCGATCGCTACTTTCGTGCCTCTTGCCATATCGCACCGCCTCTTGCCCATTCCACATTATTGGCGCGCCGGGCGGCAATGCCATTGTTACCCGCTGCCGGTCAGGCGCCTCGTCACTTCCGCCGGCGGACGTCCACGTACACGGCCCCGAGGATAACCAGGCCCTTGACCACGTACTGGAGCGAGAAGTGCACGCCGGCCTGGTTGAGCCCCTTGTCGAGGATGCCGATTATCACCGCACCGATCAGCGTGCCGACCATCATGCCCTTGCCGCCGGTGAAGCTCGTCCCGCCGACGACGGCCGCCGCAATGGCGTTGAGCTCGAAGCCCACTCCACTGGCCGGCTCGGCCGAGTACAACTGCGACGTGTTAATCAGCCCTGCCACGCCCGCCAATAGCGCGCAGATCATGTACACCATGACCTCCAAACGCACCAGCGGGATGCCGGTGAAGCGGGCGGCCTCGCGGTTGCCGCCCATGGCATACAAGTGCTGGCCGAAGCGGGTGCGGTGCAGCAGCAGCACGGCCAGCAGGAAAATCACGAGCATGATGATGACCGGAACCGGGATTACGCCTGCCAGCCGACCGTTGCCCAGTTGCAGGAAGATAGTCTCCTGGTCGGGCACGTGCATGGGCCGGCCCTCGTTGAACCGAAGGGCGGCCCCGCGGGCGATGAGCATGGTCGCCAAGGTTATGATAAAGGGCGGCATTTTCGTCTTGGCGGCACAGAGTCCGTTGAACAAGCCCAGCACAACCGCCGCGCCCAGCCCGGCCAGCAGGCCGATGACCAGGGCGCTGGAGTTGGCTGCATCACCGCCAGACAGTATGTTGACGGTGATCGTTCCCACCAGCGCCAGCACCGCGCCCACCGACAGGTCAATGCCTCCAATCAGAATCGTCAGCGTCATTCCGAACGCCAGAATGGCGTTGATCGATATCTGCTGCACGATGTCGATCTGGTTGCCCTGTTCCCAGAAGCCCGAGATGCCGGGCCACCAGTGGAAGATCGCCTGGCCGTCCCACCAGACGTACGGCGAGCCGAAACGGAAGATCAATTGCAGCGCCAGCACGGCTGCCAGCAGCGGGATCAGTTGTCTGAACGTCCTCATATCCGGGCTCCTGTCAGGACAGCCATGATCTGCTCGGGCGAGGCCTGCCCGGCAGGGTCAATCTGGAGGATTCGATTATCGCGGTAGAGGGCGACGCGATGCGACATATTGAGCACCTCCGACAGGTCGGAGGAGATCATCAGTATGGCCGTGCCATCCTCGACCAGGCGGTTGATGATAAGGAACATCTCCTCACGAGCCCCAACATCCACGCCACGGGTGGGCTCGTCCAGGATCAGGATCCGCGGGCGGTGCTCCATCCACCGCCCCACCGTCACCTTTTGCTGGTTGCCTCCGGACAGGTTGGCCACGCACTGATCGGCGGAGGTGGTCTTGACACCAAACTCACTGATGGCCCGCTGTACGATTCGGTCGCGCCGAGCCGCGCTGGGCCAGCCCCAGCGGATCCACTCCCGCAGCCAGGGCAGGGCGAGGTTGAATCCCACCGTCTGGCCCAGGTACAAGCCCTCCTTCTTGCGGTCCTCGCTGACCATTACGATGCCGGCAGCCAGGGCGTCGCGTGGAGTCCTGAGCACGACCGGCTGGCCCTCCACGAGGATCTGCCCGCCCCGCACGCGGTCTATGCCGAACATGGCACGGGCCAGCTCGGTCCGGCCCGAGCCGACCAGCCCGGCCAGGCCAAGTACCTCGCCGTAGTGCAGGTCGAAGCTCACGCCGTCGACGGTCGGGCTGTGAAGATTGCGGACGGACAGGGCGACCTTGCCCGGCTTGTGGGGTGGACGGTGGAAGTGGTCCTTGATGTCTCGCCCGACCATCCAGCGGATCAGTTCCTGCTGGTTGACCTGCGAGGTCGGCTGCGTGCCGATCGACCGCCCGTCGCGAAGCACCGTGATCCGGTCAGCCAGGCGTATGACCTCTTCCAGCCGGTGCGAGATGTAGATGATGCCGACGCCCTGCCGGCGCAGCCGGCCTAGAGTGACAAAGAGGGCCTCGGTCTCGGCTTCCGATAGCGAGCTGGTGGGCTCGTCCAGCACGAGCACGCGGACCTGGCAGGACAGGGCTCGGGCGATCTCGACCAGTTGCTGATGGGCAACCGTAAGGTTGCTGACGGGCGCGTCCACGCGGCACAACTCGTGCAGGCCCAGCCGGGCGACCAGCTCGCGGGCCTCGCGGTGCATCCTGCCCCGCTGAAGCCAGCCCAGTCTACGCGGCTCGCGGCCCATATAGATGTTCTCAGCCACCGTCAGGTTGGGCGCCAGCGAGAGCTCCTGGTGGATGATGCGGATGCCGCAGCGGTCGGCGTCGGCGACATTGCGGATGAGAGCCGCCTGGCCGTCGATGCGGACCGTGCCCGCCTCCGGGATGTGGATGCCTCCCAGGACCTTGATGAGAGTGCTCTTGCCTGCCCCGTTCTCGCCCAGCAGGGCATGGATCTCGCCACGGCGCAGCTCAAAGCTGACCTTGTCCAAAGCGGTCACCCCGGCGAATCGCTTGGTCACACCTTCCAGGGCCAGCAGCGGCGCATCGCCTGTGTGGGGGCCGACCATGCTCAGTCCTTCTTCAGAAAGCTGTCGGCATTCTCCCGGGTGATCAACTCGACCTTGATCTTGATGTCCTTCTCGACCGGTTTGCCCGCCAGGCCTTCGTAGGCCTTCTCGGCGGCGACTCGGCCGATCTCGGCCGGGAACTGCGCGGAGGTCGAGTACAGCTTGCCGGCCTTGATGGCGGCGATGCCCTCGGCCGAGCCGTCCACCGTTACCACGGTGACCTCGCCGACGCGATTGACCGACTCCAACGCCGAGATGCATCCCAGCGCGCTGGGGTCGTTGATGGGGAAGGCGGCGTCGAGTTCCTTGAACCGGCCCAGCAGGTCCTTCATGACCGGGCGGGCGGCATCGGTGGTGCCCTTGCCCTCCTGTGTGTCCAGCAGGGTCATGCCGGGGTTCTTGGCCATTTCCTCCTTGAATCCGGCGACGCGGTCGATGCACGCCTTGTTGACCGAGTGATGGAGGATGACGACCTTGGCGTTGGGCTTAACCTTGGCCAAGGCGCGGCAGGCCAACCGCCCCGCCTCGACGTTGTCGCTGGCTACCGTGCACAACGCCAGGTCGATGTCCTTGGCCGGGGCGTCAACCACTATGCACGGGATCTTCTTGTCCTTCGCCTGGAGCAGGCTGCCTTTGATGCCTTCCCAGTTGACGGGGTTGATGAAGATGGCGGCAGCGTCCTGGTGGATCAGGTCCGAGATGTCGTTCTTCTGCTTGAGGCTGTTCCACTGGGCGTCCAGCGTTACCAGGCGGTCGCCGTGGGCCTCGACAACCTTCTTGATGCCCTCGTTGAGGTCGACGAAGAACGGGTTGTTCATCGTCTGGAACGTCACGCCGAAGAGCCGGCCTTTGGTCGCCGGCTGGGCGGTGGAAGAGGTATCCGACTTGGAGCAGCCAGCCGTAACAAGAGCCACAAGAATGAGTGCCAACAGAAGCTTGGCTTTCATCTCATGTTCTCCTTATCCAGCGAATCGGGGTCCAGGATGACTCTACACACCCCCGTATTGTACGATGAACCGGCGGCGGGGTCTATTGTCTGTTAGCTGAACTGTCAAAGGTCCAGAATCACCCGCCCGACCCACCGGCCGCCTTCGGGGGCAATCTTGATCTGGTGGTACGTGACTGCCTTGACCTCCGTCCTTATCTCGTGCCGGTTGGGGTCGTAGGTCTCGCCGACAAGCTCGGCCGAGATCGCGGTCAGGCCGCCGCCTCCCGGCGCGCCGGGGCCGCCGGCCAGGACCCTGACGGATGCCTCGGCCAGCAGGAAGCCGTCGACGGCGAAGATGTAAAGGATCCTTGACAGGAAGTCGACGGCCAGGGCCTCGGGATCCTGGGCTTCGACGTCCAGTTTTCGCACCGTCGCCGGGCGTATCTCCGACCGCACGCAGATAACGTCGGTGAGTCCCTCGGCCAGCCCAGCCAGCAGCTCGCCGAGGTTGTCCGCCCAGGCCGTCAGGCCCACGTCGGCGGTGTGGTCGAATGTCTCGCAATGTCTGGCCATGTCTATCTCGCTCGACTGACATGATACGCCCCCAGGCGGCCCGTGCATTGCCCAAAGACCGGGCAATTCCACAAACCAAGCCCGCCGGCGAGGGCTCTCTGGCTGCCGGAACGATCGCGCAGACACAGAGTTGGGACGTGCCAGAAACAATGGTCGAACACGGCTGGACCCCGGCCTGGCGAGGGTTCAGAAAATAATTTATCGTTCGAGACGGTTTTTTGCCCGTATTTCATGGGCGGCTTCGAATGTCATGCCTATTATGAATAAGAGACGATGAAAAGGCTTTCTCCGCCAACATGTCAGTCATCGCCCGAAAGTCACGACAAGGTACGGTGCGGCAACGCGGCATATCCAAGGCAGCGGACAGCGTAGGGAGTACAGGACCGGGAGGAACGTGACGACCGGCTTGACTTGGCCGGGATCACAGGCGAGCGGATCGCGACACCGCCAATGCGGAGGGATTTGCGGAAACGCAGGGCGGCCGTCACGACCGCTCGCCTCTATTATGCTGGCGCGGCTTCAGGCCCCGCCACAGAAGTTGGGGGCGGAATTCGGCGCCATGCTTCCGCGAGAAGCATGCGGAAGCATGGCGCCACAGAATGAAAACATGCCGCCGGCCCTATTCTCGACTGAAAGCAAAGAGGACCGTTCAGTCCAGGATCGTTCAGCCCCGAGGATTGTTCACCCCGTGACCGTTCAACCCCGAGGAATGTTCGGCCCCGTGAACGGGGCTTCGCCCCACCGAAGCGTTAGCGAAGGCGGGTATAGACAGGCCGTGATCGTTCAGCCCCGTTCACGGGGCTTCGCCCGCCGTAGCGCCAGCGAAGGCGGGTATAGACCAGGGCTTTTAGCCCTGGGGACAAGCGACCTCAACATCCCTTCTTTTCCGCTGTGGATTAGCACGCTTCCAGCGCGCTTGCAGAGGGGCTTTAGCCTAAAGGCGTCCCCAAGCCGGGTAAGCGCGCTGAAAGCGTGCTAAGGGTAAAAAACGGAAGAACGAATAATGCGCCGCCCGCCAACCAGGCCTAAAAGGCCTGGCCTATACCCCCTGAGGGGTCGAAGCCCCGTGAACGGGGCTCAGAGGCGCTGATCGTGTCAAGCCGATCGCAACCGCGCTTCCCGACCCGCAGGTTATCCGTGAGCCTTGCATGCCGTGTGCGTATACACTACTTTCCGTGTCAGGTCAGTAAGTTACCGGCGGGTTCCGGACAGGCTCCGGGCGCCGGCCGGCTCCGGGCGAAAGGGCACATGGCGAAGCGCAAGGGCAAAGGCAAGGCCGGTCGGCGGATCAAGGACTGGCGGGAGCGGATCAGCGCCGGGGAGAACCCCGACGACATCGCCCAGCGCGGGCGCAAGCCCGGCGTTCGAGCGGTCAAACTGCCGCCGTCGAGGCTCGCGGCGCCCGAGGAAAACCTCGAAAATCTGCCCAAGATAGAGGGGCTCGTCGTCGGCGTTTACCGCCGGGCCGTCAGCGTGCTCATCGAAGGCCGGATCTGCTACTGCGCCGTGGCCAAGACCTTCCGCTGCCCGCCCAACGCCAGCGCCCTGGCCGTCGGGGACATGGTAACCGTCGCCGTCTCGGCCGACCTGGCGGCGCCGCTTGGGGCGCACGCCGACAAGGAACAAATGGACGGCTTCGTGCTCGCGCGAAGGCTCAGGCAGACCGCCCTGTCCAGGCCCAAGCCCACATCGACCAAGCGCATCGACCAGTACCAGCCGGAAATATTCGAACAGGTCATCGCGGCGAACATGGACCAGATCCTGATAATCGCGTCGATGGTTCAGCCAAAGTTCCGCAGGCGCCTGGTGGACCGCTACCTGATCGTGGCCGAGCGCGGCCTGCTGGTGCCGCTGCTGGTCATCAACAAGGTGGACCTCCGCCGCCCGCCGGATGACCTCCTGGCCGACATGCGGGAAATGGGCCTGGAAGTGCTCTGCTGCTCGGCTGAGACCGGCGAGGGCCTCGACGAGTTTCGCCTCCGCCTTGCCGGCAAGCGGAGCGTCCTGGCCGGGGCATCCGGCGTGGGCAAGAGCACGCTGGTCAACAGCCTGATCCCCCAGGCCGACGCCGTGACGCGAACGGTCAGGCCAAAGGACCTTCGAGGCCGGCACACCACCGTCGCCGCGACGGTGTACTACCTGCCTGACCCCGCCACAATGGGCCTTGCGGTCCCCACGCCGGCCCCGGCTGTCCCGCGCGGATGGACCGCTGAGAAAGCCGCCCAAGAAGCAGCGGAGGCCGCCGAGCCCCCGCCGCAGCCCGTCGCGTCAAGCGTTGACCGTAATTACCAGGCCCCTTTGCCGTTCAAGATCCCGCCCGGCGGAATGATCGTGGACACCCCCGGAGTGCGCGAACTGGGCTTCACCATCGACGCGGCCAAGCTGCCCTGGTACTTCCCGGAGTTCGAGCCTTTCGTACACCAGTGCCACTTCAGCAACTGCACTCACACGCACGAGCCCAACTGTGCCGTCATCGCCGCGGTCCAGCGCGGCGAAGTCCCCGCCCGCCGCTTCGAGAGCTACATCATGATCCGCCAGTCGCTCCGTGACCGACTGGGCTGAGTTTCGCGTCGTGGCACGGGCGTCCCCGTCAGGGGCAGGAAACCCTTTTGCAGCCCCCTGCAACAAACGGTTGGGGTATCAGGTATTGGCAGGATACGCCGGAGCCGGCAATCAGCAATCCGCATTCCGTCCCGGCGCGCC
>CAYOBS010000008.1:0-26186 GCA_964402305.1 uncultured Planctomycetaceae bacterium
TAGCACCACAGCGCAACTTAACTCATGGATATTTCGGAATACATGACGGCAGTTGATCGACGTCGATGCCCATCGCCGGCAGCCCGGCGACCGTCGTTTTCGTATGGAATATCCGGGACTGCTGGTTGTGCCTCTGGTGGTAGGCGATCTTCTCTGCCGCATCCTGGTAGATGCCTCGCCGGGCGGCGGAGTGCCTGGATTACGCTTCCACCCAGGCGGAAGCCGCCGTCCGCACCTGTTCCACGGTCAAGTACAGGCTCTCCCCAATCCTGGGTGCCGAATATTGGTGCTCAATGGGCTGACTCTTAAGTTTGGCATTTGGCATTTTTCATTTGGCATTTCCCCTCTGCGGTTAACCCGCTTGTGCCCCTTGCCCGGCGAGCCGGGTGGGCGTATACTCCTGTAACGTCGGCGGGGCCTCGCGAGACGGTGGTCTCGGACCTGGCGGCGGCAAGGAGCAACACGAATGAACACATACCAGGGCAAGCTGATCGTGCCTCAAGGGGCGAAGTTCGCCATCGTCGTCGGGCGGTTCAACGAGTTCGTCACCAGCAAACTGCTGGGCGGGGCGCTGGATGCGCTCAACCGTCACCACGTCGACGAGGCCCGCGTGGACGTGTACTGGTCGCCGGGCAGCTTCGAGATACCGCTTATTGCCCAGAAGCTCGCCGGCAGCGGGCGGTACTCGGCCGTGATATGCCTCGGCGCCGTCATTCGCGGCGGGACGGACCATTACCGGTACATCGCGTCGGAGGCGGCCAAGGGCGTGGCGATGGCGTCGATGTGTACCGGCGTGCCGTGCATCTTCGGCGTGCTGACGTGCGACACGGTCGAGCAGGCCGTCGACCGCGCCGGCGCCAAGGGCGGCAACAAGGGCGCCGACGCCGCCCTCTCGGCCATCGAGATGGTCAATTTGCTGGGCCAGATGCCCGGCAACTCTCCGGCCAAGCCTGTGGCCAGGTCCTCCGTCAGGTCTTCGGTCAAGAAGAGCTGAGATCGGGCAACCACGTGAGCAGCCGCCATAGGGCAAGACGCCTTGCGCTCCAGGGCCTGTGCTGCCTCGACGCCCAAGGCGCCAAGGCATCCGAACCGGTCCACGAGTTCATCAGTGACAGCACCGAGGACCCCCAGACCATCCAGGCCGCCCACGAACTGACCCGCGACGCCTTCGCCGACTGGCCGGCCTGCGACCAGTTCCTGGTGCGCCACGCCCGGCATTGGGACCTCGGCAGGCTGGCGATGGTTGACCGCAACATCCTCCGCCTGGCCGCGTACGAACTCCGCTCGGGCCGCGCGCCGCAAAAGGTCGTCATCACCGAAGCCATCCGCCTGGCTCGGGAATTCTCCACGGCCGAGAGCCCGAGATTCATCAATGGCATCCTGGACGCCATTGCAAAAGAAATCAGCAGGGATGCGGGGGCCGACAGGGATGCAGAAATCAGCAGGGATGCGGGGGACTTGCCCTCCGAAGCCCCGGCGAAGGAGGGTGCAGGGGATACGGATTGGGATAAGAAGGCAGAAGAAGGAACAGAAGAAACAGAATAGATTCTAAGGGTCAAGCTATGGCTATTGGGGTGCATGAAGAGTTGACGGCGCGGATACTCAAGTGTGCCTACCGGGTTCAGAATGCCCTCGGATGCGGATTTCTTGAGAAAGCATATGAGAATTCGATGATGGTGGCTCTGGAGCGAGAAGGTCTCCAGGCCGGCACGCCCCAATACCTCGCCCGCTTCGCCAAGTAGTGTCAGAACTTCCAAACCAGGTCGAACATGGTTGTCGTGTCGCGGTAGTCGGCCCTGGCATCGGAGCCGGCGATGGGTTCGGTCAGGAAGAACGACAGGCCAAGCGTCAGGTCGTCGGTGAGGTTGTACATGCCGCCAACGACATGGCCCTTGCGGTTGGTGCCGCCGAAGTCGGCGTCGTTGAACGCGCCCGGCGTGCAGTTGGCCTCGATCCAGGCGTACTTGTAGCTTGCGGACCAGTCGCCCTTCTTCTTGTTCTCGCCGACCTTCAGCCCGGCGGCGTAGCCATTGTCCTGGCCTCGATAGTCCGTGACATCGACATTGTCGGCGCAGTTGTGGACGATCTCAAAGTACGCGGCCATCTTCAGGTCGCATACCTTCCATGACAACTGATTGATCAGGTCGATCATCCGGAACTCGCTGACGCGCTTGTAGCTGTTTGTGCGCCCCAGCGGGCTTGTTTCCGTGATGGTGGTCTCCGTGTTGCCGCTAGTCCTGGGGTAGGTCTGATCGTAACCGGTGAAATCGTAGTACGTCGCGGCCACGGTGTACTTGACATCCTTGCTGATCTGCCAGTCCAGGCCGGCCTGGAATTGCATCAGCGTCGCGTTGATCAACTCATAGTCGAACGCCGTTGAGGATCCCACGTCGTGCAAATCGGTCTTGCGCTGAGCCCGCTCCGAGAGGCTCCACCAGCCGGCGTTGACGAACGGGGAGAGGTCACCACACTTGGGCTTGTACTGAAGCCATGCGCCCTCGGGGTTGACGTCGGTGTCCCAGATCATGTCGGTGTTGACGAACGGAACGCCCATCTTGCCGGCCATGGCTGTCAGGCCTGGCGCGCACTTAGGCTCGTACTTCGCGTAGGCGCGGTCGAGCCAGATGGGTTTCTTGCTGAAGTTTTCCGTGAAGGTCTGGTTGGTGGAGGTGGGGTTGTTGTCGTTGCCGGTTGCCAGGCGGAAGCTCACCAGCATCTGGTCATCCAACCAGGTCTTGTCCGCGCCGAACCTCAGGCGCGCCCGCGCCCTGTTGCGGTCCTTGTCATCAGCGCGGTTGTCGCCGGAGTAGCCGACATTCTCCATCCGCAGCCGGAGGTCACCCGCGAACTTGAGGTTCTCCAGCCATTTCGGCCCGGCGGACTTGCTGGCGGCGCTGTCGGTCATTTCCTTAATGGCCTTGGCCAGCGACGCCTTCTCGGCGGCCTGCTGGTTTTCCAGCTCGGCCAGGCGGTTGCTCTGGTCCTTCAGGCGCGCCTTGAGGGCCTCCACAGTGGTCTTGAGATCCTCGTTGTCCGCGGGTTGGGTCTCCACCGCCGGCGCCAGGGCCGCACAGGTTAGGATAACCCCCGCCGCCATCCACTTGATGATTCTCCGCATTCGATGTCTCCTTCGATAGGTATCCCAAACGTTATCTGCCGCGCCCACCGTAGGCGCGTGGCCGGCTTTCCTTTCCGGCCTATGGGCAGGAGTCTCGCCGCGGGCCGCTAAGACTTGATGAAGGAGCGGTGAAAAGCGTGTGAAAAAGAAGAAGAAGATGGTTCACGCAGACCCACGGTCCCTGCGGGAGGCCGCGGAGAACGCCAAGGGTAAAAACAAAAGAAGAAGAAGGGACATGCTTCCCAGGGCGGAAGCATGGCACCGCACGCGAAGCCTGTTTCCTTTCACCCCTCCGCACTCTCTGCGTGAGATCTTCGCTGCTTCTTCTTTATCCCCCCGCATCCCTGCTTTCCGGGCGGCTTTCGCCGAGGGTGTCTGAATGGCGGACGATGTCGCCGGTGCGCAGGAAGATGATGTCCTCGGCGATGTTCGCACAGAGGTCGCCGACTCGCTCCAGGGCCTTGGCGATATTGATCAGCGCCAAGGTTCCCTCGACGCCCAGCAACGGCGCCTTGGTATGAAGGGCCGAACGAACCAGCGCGCGGTGGTCCTCGTCGATGATGTGGTCCATCTCCAGTATGCCGCGCGCCGTGGCAAGCTCGCGCGTGCTGAGCATCCGCGCGGTCCGGCCGAGCATCTCAAGGGCATCCTTGCGAAGATGGGTGAACTCCTCATCGCCGGCCAGGTCCAGCCCGCAGGCGACGATCTTCTTGACCGACCGGCCTATGTTGGCGCCCTTGTCGGCAATGCGCTCGAGGTCGTTGTTGACCTTGATGATCGTGCAGATCGTCCGCAGGTCTATCGCGGCCGGCTGGTATAACGCAAGCAGCCGGATGCACTCCTGCTCGATCTCGACCTCCTCGCGGTCGATCACGCTGTCAAGCTCGAAGACTTCCTTCCCAGCCTCGACGTCGAGCTTCTCGGCCGCAGCGAGAGCATCGATGACGGCCTGCTCGGCCCGCATTCCCATGTGGTCCAGACGAAGCGCGAGGCGTTCAAGACGATTTGCAAGTTCAGACATGGTCTATGTCATCCTTGGCCGGGTCAGCCGAACCGGCCGGTAATGTAATCCTCGGTCTGGCGTTTCTTGGGGGCGGTGAATATGTCCCGTGTCAGGCCGACCTCTATCAGTTCGCCCAGGCAGAAGAAGGCCGTGCGGTCGCTTACGCGGGCGGCCTGCTGCATGTTGTGCGTCACAATCACCATAGTGTAGTCGTTCTTGAGCGCGGCGATGAGTTCCTCGATGCGCGCGGTGGCCACGGGGTCCAGCGCGCTGCACGGCTCGTCCATGAGCAGGACCTTTGGCCCGGTCGCCAGCGCCCTTGCGATGCAGAGCCGCTGCTGCTGCCCGCCCGACAGGGCCAGGGCGCTCTTTCGCAGGTCATCCTTCACCTCGCCCCAAAGGGCAGCGTGAATGAGACATCGCTCGACGATCTCCCCGAGCCTGGCCGCACGGCGAATGCCCTGTATCCGCGGGCCGTAGGCGACGTTGTCGAAGATGCTCTTGGGAAAAGGATTGGGCCTCTGGAAGACCATGCCGACCTGCTGGCGCAGGTTCACCAGGTTGATCCGCTTGTCGTAGACATCCTGCCCGTTGACCTCCAGCACCCCGGAGGCGCGGGCGCCGGGCACCAGGTCGTTCATGCGATTTATGCTTCTCAGGAACGTGCTCTTGCCGCAGCCCGACGGGCCGATGATCGACGTGACGGACCGCGCGTATATGTCCATGTCGATGTCCTTCACACCCACTTTGGTGCCGTAGTGGAGGCAGAATCCGCGAGAACGTATGATGGTCGGGCCGTGGCCGTCCGCGGCTTGCACAGGCAGCGGCGCGCCGGCGAGATCAACCCGCCCGTCGGCAAGCATGTCGGCCTGCCCGTCAGCCTGCTCGTCCGGGATCGGCACGTTGATAGGCATGTGTCTGCTCCCAGTTTCCGTGGCGAACCCAATCGCGGCACGCATGTCAGTACCTTTCATTGCCTTGCCACGGCGCCGTCAATGCCGCCGCCACGAGACCAGCAGGCGAGCGGTGACGTTGAACATGAAGACCATCGCCAGCAGCACGAAGCCCGCCGCCCACGCCTGGCGGTGCCAATCCTCATATGGCCCGATCGCGTAGTTGAAGATCATCACGGGCAGGCTGGCCGTGGGCTTGTCGAAGCCCTCGCTCCAGAAGCGGTTGCCGAAGCTCGTGAACAGCAGGGGCGCGGTTTCCCCTGCCACTCTGGCCACGTCGAGCATCATGCCCGCGACGATCCCGCGCAGGGCGGCGGGCACAACGACGGTCAGGATCATCTGCCAGCGCGCAGCCCCCAGGGCCAGGGCGGCCTCGCGAAGGCCATTGGGCACCTGGCGGAGGAACTCCTCGGTGCTCCGCAGGGCGATCGGGATCATCATGATGCCCAGCGCGAACCCGCCGGCCCAGGCGGAAAAGTGGCGGACCTTCAGCACCACCACCGTGTAGGCGAAGATGCCTATGACGATCGAGGGCACGCCGTTGAGCAGGTCCGTCACGTACCGCACCATGAAGGGAAAAGTCTTCCCGCCGTACTCGGCCAGGTACACCCCGCCGAGAAACCCGATCGGCATCCCGATCAGTGTGGCCAGCAGCAGGAGCTTGGCGCTGCCTATGATCGCGTTGGCCATGCCTCCGCCGGCTTCGCCGACGGGCGCCGGCAGCTTGGTGAAGAAATCCCAATTGACGTAGCGCCCGCCTTTCCAGAACAGGTAGCCCAGGATGAAGAACAAGGCGCCGATGACCACGACGGTGCAGATCCCCGTCATGGCGAACATGACCGCGCTGGTCATCCGGCGTCGCATCAGCCTAAACATGGGTTTCGTGCCTCTGGGTTGTGGCCAGGATCGCCAGCCGCGCCAGCCCGTTGATGACGAACGTTATGGCGAAAAGGACCAGCGCCAGTTCGATCAGTGCGCTTAGGTAGAGGTTATCGGTCGCCTCGGTGAACTCGTTGGCGATGACGGCTGAGATCGTGTAGCCGGGCGCGAAGAGGGACTTGGAAATCCGCGGCGTGTTGCCGATGACCATCGTCACGGCCATCGTCTCGCCCAGTGCCCGCGCCAAGGCCAGGAAGATCGAGGCGTAAATCCCTCGCCGGGCGTTGGGCAGCACGACATTCCAGACGGTCTCCCAGTGCGTGGAGCCCAGCGCAAATGAAGCTTCGCGCTGCTCCACCGGCACCGACAGGAGCACCTCCCGCGAGATCGAAACGATAAAGGGCACGACCATTATGACAAGCACGACGCCGGCGGAGAACAGGCTCACCCCGTAGAACTTGCCGCTGAAGATCGGCAGGGACCCCGCCACGCTCTGGATTGCCGGCACGACGGTGCTGCTTAGAAACGGCACGAGCAGGAAGATTCCCAGCAGGCCGTAGATCACGCTTGGAACGGCGGCCAGGAGGTCCACCAGGAAAGCCAGCAGGCTTGACAGCCGCCTGGGCGCCAGCTCGGCCAGGAAGATCGCCGTGCCAACCCCCAGCGGCCCCGCGATTAGAATCGCCACCGCGGACGTGACGATGGTGCCAAAGATAAAAGGCAGCGCCCCGAACTGTCCGGCCACCGGGTCCCAATCCTGGGAGATAAGAAACTTCCAGCCGAACTCGTGCCGGGCCTGGGCCGAGTGGGCGAAGAGTTGGTAGACAAGCCAGCCGGTGACGACCATTATGCTGGCGGCCGCGGCGAGCGTCAGGCCGTAAAAGAGCGGGTCGCCCAGGCGCGCCAACCCGGAGAGCCGGGCTTGCAAAGGCGCGCCAGGCTCCGGGTTGCCAAGCTCTGAATGCATCTCGCCTGGGATCATCCGCGGATCTTCTCGATGGCCCGGAGTTCCTTCTCTACCACTTCCTTGGGCAGGGGGGCGTATTCAAGCGCCCCGGTCATCTTCTGCCCGTCGCCAAGCATCCACTTGAGAAAGTCGACGATAGCCTGGCGCTTTGCGCTGTCCTCGATCTGGTCCGGCACGAGCAGCCAGGTGAAACTGGCGATCGGGTAGGCGTCGTCGCCGGGTGCGTTGGTGATCGAAACACGGAAATCATCGGGCATCGTCGTGGCCGCCCCGGCCGCGGCGGCGGTGACGGACTTGAGGTCCGCCTTGATGAACTTGCCGGCGGCGTTCTGGACGCAGCCGTAGGGCAGCTTGGTCTGGACCGCGTAGATCAGCTCGACGTAACCGATGGAGTTGGGCGTCTGCCTGACCAGGCCCGAGACACCTTCGTTGCCCTTGCCGCCCAGGCCGACGGGCCACTTCACCGAGGTGCCCACGCCAACTTTATCCTTCCACTGCTTGCTGACCTTCGAAAGGTAGTCCGTCCAGATGTAGGTGGTGCCGCTGCCGTCGGAGCGATGCACGACCACGATGTCGTTGGCCGGCAAGGTGGTGCCTGGGTTGGCCTTGCGGATCGCCGGGTCGTTCCACCTGGTGATGGTCCCCAGGAAGATGCCCGCCAGGGTCTGGGGGGTGAACTCGATTTCCTCGCGGACACCGGGAACGTTGTAGGTCGGGACCACGCCGCCCATGACGGTCGGGAAGTGCAGGATGTTGCAGCCACGCTTGTCCTTGAACGCCTTTATCAGCGTATCGTTCATCGGGCCGTCGCTGGCGCCGAAGTCCACGGTGCCCTCGGTGATCTGCCGAATCCCGCCGCCCGAGCCGATGGACTGGTAGTTGATCTCGATGTCGGGATGAATCTTGTGATAGGTGTCAAACCACTTGGAATACATGGGATATGGAAACGTGGCCCCTGCCCCTGTAACCGCCGTGGCCCCTGCGCCGGCGCCGGCGACCATCGTCCCCACCAGGACCGCGAGGATCAGAACCTGCTTGCTTCGTGTCATTGCGATTTCTCCTTGTCTCGTTGTTTCCTTGCCGGCCCGCCACGTTTGGCGACGCCTCTTGTCCCGTAATACGCCGGGCCGGAAAGGATTGGACGAAGGCCGCGCTAAGAATCTATTAATCCTGCGCCTGGCAAAGTTTTCGCACCGGGCCGTTAAGGATGCGCTTGGGTTTTGTTAAGATTTGGCGAAACCTGATCTCGGGGCGCGCTTGGGGCATTGTCGCATCGCGGCGACCGCTTGTAGAATGGGCGGGAATGGCCAGGAAAAGGATAATACTCGTCGAAGATGAGTGTGACATGGCCGAGCTTGTGGCCTTGCGCCTAAAGAGGGAGTTCTACGAGGTCGAGGTCGTTCACGGCGGGCGCGAGGCTCTGGACCGCATCCGCTGCAATCCGCCGGACCTGGTGCTGCTGGACATAATGCTGCCCGGCATAAGCGGCACGGAGGTACTGCGCGCCATGCGGGACGACCCGCGGACGTCGGTCGTGCCCGTGATCATGCTGACGGCCCGCACGGAGGATGCCGACGTCGTCGTGGGCCTGCAACTCGGCGCCGATGACTACATCACCAAGCCATTCAGCATGTCGGTGCTGATTGCCCGCGTCTCGGCCATGCTGCGCCGCGGCGAGTTCAAGGCCGCCGGCAAGGACGTGCTTTCTTTCGGGCTGATCGTCATCGACCCCCAGCGACACCGGGTCGAGGTCGACGGCGAGGCGGTAGACCTGACCGCGACGGAGTTCCGCCTGCTGGTGGCCATCGTCGCGGCGCGGGGAAGGGTGCTTAACCGCAACCAGCTCATCGACCAGGCCCTGGGGATGAACGCGGTGGTTACCGACCGCACCATCGACGTTCACCTGGCCGCCCTGCGGCGGAAACTGGGCAAGGCCCGCGATTACATCGCCACGGTCCGCGGCGTCGGCTATCGTTTGATTGATGAGCAAGACGGCAATGTGGAAGCATAGCTTTTTCGTCAAGCTGCTGATGGGCAACCTGCTGCTGATCGCCCTGCTGGTGATCGTCGGCGGGCTGGTGTCGTTTAACCAGCTCGACCGCGCCTATCTCGATATGGGCCGGCAAGACCAACTGCGGACCGCCGAGCTGCTTGCCGACTACATGGAGCACCTTTGGCCCGAGGCGGGCGGGCGAATCGAGAGCATCGACCCGGTCTGCAAGCGCCTGCTGGCCGATTCCCCCATGCGGCTGACCGTGATCGCCTCCGATGGGCGCGTGCTGGGCGACAGCCAGGCCGATCCCCGCAAGATGGAGAACCACAACACGCCGAACCGCACGGAGGTCGTCGCGGCCCTGAGGGGCCGGCCAGGCCAGGCCGAGCGGTGGAGCGAAACGCTCGACATCACCTTCCGCTACCTTGCCAGGCCGATCTTCCACGACGGCCAGGTGGTCGGCGTCGTCCGCGTGGCTATGCCGATCCGCCAGATCACGGCGCAGGAGTCGTTCCTCCGCAACGGCCTGCTGCTGGCGGGCGCCGCGGCGGCCGCGGCCGCCGGTATTCTGGCGCTGCTTCTGAGCTGGATCTGGTACGCGCCGCTGAGGCAGATCACCCGCACCGCCAAGATCCTCGCCGGCGGGGACCTGTCCCATCGGGCAGCCATTGCCAGCTCGGACGAGTTGGGCCAGCTTGCGGCCGCCCTTAACGAGATGCGCGACAGCATCGCCCGCCAGATAGGCCAGATCGCCGCACAGCGCCAGAACCTACTGTCCGTCGTGGACAACCTGCGCGAAGGCGTATTGGGTATGGACCACGATGGGCGAATTCTGCTTGCCAACCAGTCGGCTATCGACCTTTTGGCCGGCGGGCACGAAGGGGCCGTCATCGACCAGCATCTCCAGTCCGTGGTCCGCATGGCCGACGTGGTCGACGCCTACAACCTCGCCGCGCGGACCGGCCAGCCCGTCAACCGGCACGTCGAGATCGCCCAAGCCGGCGGGCGCATCACACTGGACGTCCACGCCCGCAAACTCCAGTCCGGCGATGCCGGGCGGATCGGCGGCATCGTGGTCGTCCGCGACGTTACGGAAATGGCGCGATCCGCGGCCATGAAGGCCGAGTTCGTCGCCAATGCCTCCCACGAGCTCCGCACGCCGCTGGCGACCATCCGCGCCGCGGTGGACTCGCTGGCCTTTTCCGGCCGGGATGACCCCGAGGCCTTCGCCAAGTGCCTGGCCATCCTCAACCGCCACATCTCGCGCCTGGAGAACATGACCAACGACCTGCTGGACCTGAACATCGCCGAGACCGGCCGGGCCAGACTGCGGCAGGAAGACATCCCCGTCGGCTCGCTCGGCGCGTGGGCAGAGTCGCACTTCGCGACGCAGGCCCAGGAAAAGTCCGTCGAACTGGTCGTGGAAACCCCGCCGGGCGAGTTGACCTTCTGTAGCGACCGCCGGCTGCTGGAGTTGATCATCCAGAACCTCGTCCACAACGCGATAAAGTACACGCCCGCCAAAGGCCGCGTCGAATGCCTGATCGCCCCGTCGCCCGAGGCCGGGCACCTGACGATCCGCGTCGGCGACACCGGCTGCGGCATCCGCCCGCGGGACAAGCCGCGGCTGTTCGAGCGGTTCTTCCAGGCCGACCCCGCCCGCAGCGGCGACAGCAACGTCCGCGGCACGGGCCTGGGCCTGGCCATCGTCAAGCACGCCTGCGAGCGCCTCGGCGCCCGCATAACCATCGACAGCGAAGTCGGCCAGGGCACCACCGTCACCGTAACCGTCCCAGCCAGCCAGGACGAGCAGTAGACGCTGCCGCTACTTGTCCTTCTGCTCCCCGCGAAAGATGTCGCGGATCTGGATGCGGGTTAAGCCGTTGACGATGTTGGACCTGTGAACTACTACAGCCAGGCCGTCCATCGCAATGGGGATGCCGGTGAACTTCCTGGCCTCGCGGTGCTCGCGATTCCACCGGGCGATGACGTTTCGACAAGCGAATTCCCGGCGAACCGGAAGTCCTTGGGAATCGTGGCGGATCGAGTATTCGGCGAGACCAGGCCTGCTGCCGGCCGCCGCGGATCGGTTCCAACAGCTTATCCACAGCCGCCGGCGCCGGTGCATAAGTAAAGCCTTCGTCGCCTTTCGCTCGCCTGCGTCGCGATTTGCGCTGTTCAAAACGCGAAGGAAAACAGAATGTGCAATTTTCGTTTTGACAAGTCGGCAAACCGGCAGTAGATTCGGTTCAGCGTCGTTAAGATTGTTGTTGTAACGGACGTGGTCGTAGTTAAGGATGCTCGGCTCATCGCCATGGAAGGCGGCTGCGTTCAGGCCGTGTCTGTGATGTTCCCGGATTCCGACTGAGTTGTCGTTTGCGCGATTCGTGCGCCTAGAGGGCTGCTTTCATGGCGATAGTTGAACGCTCGCTTTGGCAACGCATCATACAGCAGGTGATTTCCGAGGGCGGAAACATCATCCGCCCCTGGTTTACGGAACTTGAGCCCATCTCGCTCGAGCATGGACTGCTGGAGATCCAGGTCTCCGGCGCGAGCGAGTTGGCGTACTGCCGCCGCCACGCGATGCGCTTGTTCACCAACGCGGCACAGGCCGCAACCGGCAGGCTCATCGGCGTGTGCTTCCTCACCAAGGCCCAGGCCGACACGGCCGAGAGGCCCAGCCAGGGCGCCCGCGACAGCATCGAGGCCGCCGGGCCGGCGCTGCCGTACAACGAGGACTACCGCTTCGACTCCTTCGTCACCGGCCCGTGCAACCGCCTGGCCCACGCCGCCTGCCAGGCCATAAGCGAGTCTCCCGGGCGGACATACAACCCGCTGTTCCTCCACGGCAGCGTCGGGCTTGGCAAGACGCACCTGCTGCACGCCACCTGCCGCAAGATCGTCCAGAACAATCCGCAGGCCAAGCTGTGCATCCTGACCTGCGAGCAGTTCGTAAACGACTTCATCGAGGCCGTCGGCAACGGCAAGCTGCACGATTTCCGATTCCAGTACCGACACGCCGACGTGCTGGCCATCGACGACATCCAGTTCCTGGCCAAACATGAGCAGACGCAGGAGGAGTTCTTCCACACCTTCAACACGCTCTACCAGGACCACAAGCAGATCGTGCTGTCCAGCGACCGCGGCCCGGCTGATATTTCCACTCTGGAGGAACGCCTCATCAGCCGGTTCAATTGGGGCCTGGTCGCCCGGATCGACAAGCCGTGCTACGAGACCCGCGTGGCGATCCTCCGCAAAAAGGCCCAGGCGCGCAATATCGAACTGCCCGAGGACGTGATCTGCTTCCTGGCCGGGGCGATAGAGTCCAACGCCCGCGAGCTTGAGGGCGCCATCGCGAAGGTCACCATGCTCTCGCAGGTTACCGACCTGCCCATCAGCCTGGGCCTGGCCCAGCAGGCGCTGGGCTCCGAGACATCGCCCGGCCGGCGCGAGGTGACCATCGAGGACATCCTCAAGGTCGTCACATCGCGATACAACGTCCGCCTGGCGGATCTTCAGTCCAAGAAGCGCAGCCGGTCCATCGCCTTCCCGCGACAGGTCTGCATGTACCTGGCCCGCAGCCTCACGCGGCACAGCCTGGAGGAGATCGGCGGCTACTTCGGCGGGCGCGACCACACGACCGTCCTGCACGCCGACCGCACTATTCGGGCCCGGCAGGAAGAGGATGTGCATTTCCACGCCACGCTGGAACGACTCACCCAGGAAATCCAGGTCAACAGTTGAAGCAGTGCGCTGGTAATCCGTAGCCCGTAGTCGGCGCAGCCCTGCGTAGCTTCAGCGAAGCAGGGTAGCCGGCAATCAGTGGCTGGTCCCGGCGGGCCGGGAGTGAGCTTCATAGGTCCTATATGTCTCATAAGACCTATGTATCCAGGTCCGGCGCGCCGCCGGGAGTAGCCCCTGGCTAATCCACAACTTATCCACACGATGGTTTGCCATGCGCCGAACGCCTGAAATATGTCGCAAAGGCTGGAAAAAAACGTTCAACAGGCCGCCGTGGATAACTCCGGGATACCTGTTGAGCCATACCACTATTGCTCACGGCTTACCTGGTCATTTTTGGCAACTTCACGGGAAACCTGTGCGTTGCCCCGTGGTTCGACGATTGTGCCTACAAGGCAGTCAACAGGTTATCCACAAACCGTGGCGGCCGGAGATGCAGTGTAATTGCTTGGAGGAATTGCCTTTGCCGCCACGAGCGCGGAGACCTCACATAATCAACAGGCGCTATTACTACGACTACTTTAGTTCTTTCTAAGTAATATAAGAGCCGCCTGTCGGTTCTCCGACGCGGCTCACCCCTTCATACGCATCCACCATTCCATCAAGAGGTGGTCAGGTATCTTCATAAGCTCTTCCCATTGCCACCGGAGTGGAGCGGCAATAACCGCCGCCCTCAACCGTACCGCATCAGCGCTATTGCATAAAAAGGCCGGCCCTGGGCAATGTACTTGCGCTCGAAGTTTGTGCCGACCAGTTCATTGTCCTGCCCGGCCAGCTTGGGCATGGGCGTGCGGATAAACCCCTTTGCGCCCAACAGCACGCGGCAAATGTGATGGAAGTAGCCGACGTGGTCCGTTACCACCAGCAGTTGCCCGCCGGGTTGGAGGATTCGCCTCGTCTGGTCCACAAAGGCTGGCTGGATCAGTCGGCGGCGGTGGTGCTTGCGCTTCGGCCAGGGGTCCGGGAAGTACATGTGCAGCCGGAATATGCCGCGGTCCGGCAGGCAGTCTTTCACGAACGCCGCCGCGTCGGCGCGGAGCATCCGCACGTTGGTCAGCCCGGCCCGGCGGAACCTGTCGGCCGAGTAGAGGCAGTATGCCCTGGCCCACTCGATGCCGATGAAGTTCAGGTCCGGCCGGCGGATGGCGCGAGCAAGCAGGAACGTGCCTTTGCCGGTGCCGATCTCCAGTTCGACGGGCCTGTCGTTGTCGAAGAAGCCGCGCGGGTCGACCGGCCCGCGCGCGATGGACTCATCCAGCAGCACGCCGGCGGGATCCCACTTGCCCTCCCGGCCACGGGCGATATATTTGGGCGATCCGCTTCTCATGGTACGAGGATAGACTCTCGAAGCGGTCTTTTCAACCGCCGCCGGCGACGCATATAATCCGCACAATCCTCGCAATTGCCTTGCGGTCGGCGTGGCGGCGCGGATAATGGACAATCTGAAAACAGCCCGGCCGAGGTGCGGCGGTTTCTGCGTGCCGCTCGCGTCGCGGCCGATAACCACAACGCTGCATGCATACGGCAGAAAAGGAGAACACCATGAAGCTTGGCGTGATGGGAGCACTGTTCAACGGGAGAACTCTGGATGAGGCGCTGGACTACTGCCAGAAGGTCGGCCTGGACGCTTTTGAGTTGCCGGCCGGGGCGTATCCGGGCGATCCGTGGGGCCTGATCGGGATTACCAAGAGCAAACGGCGCGTCAAGGAACTCAAGGACAAGGTCGCCGCGCGCGGCCTGTGCGTCCAGGGCATCGCCGTTCACGGCAACCCGGTGCATCCCGACAAGAAACTCGCCGCCGCCCACATAAAGGCGATGGCAAGCGGAATCGAGCTGGCGGCGGAACTCGGCACGGTCGTGGTCAACTTCTCCGGCTGCCCGGGCGGCTGCAAGACCGACAAGACGCCAAACTTCGTGACCTGCCCCTGGCCGGATGACTTCGCCAAGGCGGCTGACTACCAGTGGAACCAGGTCATCATCCCGTTCTGGAAGAAGTGGAATGACATCGCCGCCAAGGCCGGCACGAAGATCGCCTTCGAGGCCCACCCGGGCATGACGGTCCACAACCCCACGGACATCATCCGCCTGCGCAACGCCGCCGGCAAGGCCCTCGGCGCCAACCTCGACCCCAGCCATTTCTTCTGGCAGGGCATCAACCCCGTCGAGGCCGCCCGAATCCTCGGCGAGAACCAGTGCATCTTCCACGTCCACGCCAAGGACTGCACCATTGACCCGCGGAACTCCGGCGTAACCGGCAACCTGGACATCCAGAGCTACGGCGACGTCAAGAACCGCGCGTGGGTCTTCTGCACCTGCGGCTACGGCCACGGCGACGAGTTCTGGAAGCCCTTCATCTCCATGCTCCGCCGGTACGGCTACGACGGCGTGATCAGCATCGAGCACGAGGACTCGCTGATGAGCACCAACGAGGGCTTCGAGAAGGCCGTCAACTACCTCAAGCCGATCATCCTCCGCGAGAAGGCCGGCGCGGCCTGGTGGTTCTAGGCGGCGTGCTTGGCGCACGTCGTACACCGTTTAGAGCGGGACGGAAATTAGTCGCGGGCCCGGTTGGAATCCCAGCCGGGCCCGCGGTGTTTTCCCCAATGCCGGCCGGCTATGCCTTGAACTCTTCCGGGCTGAACGGGAGTTTTCTTTCGGCGGCGATGGCCTGGTCCACCTTCAGGATGGTCACGGCGGTCTCGAAGCCGACTTCGGCGGGGCAGTTCAGTTTCGCGGCGCCGCGGATGGCGCGGAAGAAGTTCTCCAGGTGCGGCTGATGCTCGGTCTTGGGATCGGCGGGGACCGGGATCGGCCAGAAGTGCCGACTGGGATCGGTGGGGTTGCTATAGGTAATAGGTAGGGGATCCACATACTTGGGTGGGGGTTTGTTTTCAGCGAAGGCTTGCGCGACGGCCATCCTGTGCCTTCTTTCGGCCTCGATGACCATTTGTTTGCGCCACTCCTCTTCCAACTCGATACTCGGTGCGGAAGACTCGCGGAGGAATCCGCCCTTGCTGGCGTCTTCGGAGATGGTGGCTGCGCCCTCGGTGCCCATGAAGACTTCCTGGTATCCGCCGTTGCTGGTGGTCGAGTACAGGTCGTAGTTGCCACGGATGGTGCGCGCGTCGCCGTCTTCTTCGTGGCCCCACTCATAGATGGCGATGATGTTGTCCCACCATTCAATTTCCGGGTAGTTATCCCTGCCTCCGCTGGCCAGGACGCTTCGTGGCGGGCGGCCGAGGATCCAGTTCAGGACGTCAACCTGGTGGCTGCCGAGGTCCGCCATCGGCCCGCCGGAATACCTGCGGTACCATCGCCAGTTGCACAGGTGCTGCATGCTCTCGTAGCCGTAGCGGCGCAGCGTGGCGGCGTCGAGGTCGAACTTGGGCTTTCCCGTGACCGTCAGCGGCCGAACGCGGTTCCAGTTGCCCGACACGTGCGTCAGCCGGCCACAGACCTTCCTGTTGACGACGTAGTCGTACAACGTTCTGTACCTCGGGTTGCTGCGGCGCTGATGGCCGATCTGGAGCAGCTTGCCCGTCCGGCTCGACGCCTCGACCATCTTGCGGGCCTTGTCGATGCTGTTGGACATCTCCTTCTCGCAGTAGACGTCCAGCCCGGCTTCCATGCACGCGATGCTGTGCTCGTGGTGAACCCAGTCCGGCGTGGCCACGATCACGGCGTCCAGCTTGCCTTTTTCCCTGTCGAGCATGTCGCCGTAATCGGCGTAACGGTTGGGTTTCAGGTGGTACTTGCCCAGCACGTCGGCAAGGTAGTTGCGGTGGTGCGGCCAGATGTCGCAGACGGCCTGGAACGTGACGTTCTCCGCCAGCCGGCACTTGAGGATGCTGGTGCTCAGCACGTAGCCTTCCGTGCCGCAGCCAAGAACGCCGAGGCGAATTGCGTCGATCCTGTTTGCGGCGTGCAATATCCGCGGCGCCGCCAGGGCCGCGGCGCCGAGTGCCCCGATCGTGGCCGCGGACTTCAGAAAGTCCCGCCGGTTGAATGACCCGCGGCTGTGCGATGTTCGTTGCCGGCTCATGTTGACGGTTCCTTTATTTCAATCGCGTGTTGCGACCTGGCCCGCCGGCCGCGCCCGCAACTCGCGCCTGGCCCGAAGTCCGCGGCGCCTTGGCGCGAGTTCCTGGCCGGCCTGCCTTATGCTTGTCTGCCCATACCACGAACGTGGCGGCGTTTTCTTAGGAAAGAATTTCAGCGAAGAATATTCCAGGACGGTCTGTTAAGAGCAGCCGCGAAGGGTATAATGATCGCTTGATGATTGGGGCTTCGAGAGGCTTCGGCCGGTAAAACATGTGTCGATTTGAAGGGGAAGGGCAATGAAGGTTTTGCGCGCAATTGGCGCGGTGATTCTCGCGAGTCTCTGTATCGGATCAGTTTCGTACGCCGAAGACCGCCAGCCGGAATCTCAACCGGCCTGGCCGGAAATGCGCTCGCCCTACAGTATCACAAGTTCCGCCCAGGAGTCCTTCAAGGCGATGCGGGCCCTGTATGCCACGGCGAGCAAGGGCGTCATCAAGGTCATCGCCCAGGGCCGGTTTGGCCGCCCCATCATCGGGTCAGGCTTCTTCGTCTCGTCGAGCGGTCTTATCGCGACGAACTGGCACGTAATTGCCAGCCCGAACCTCTTGGCTGTCTCGATACAGATCGAAGACGTGATCCTTGAGGCGGCGGTGCTGGCCATTGACGAGAAGGCCGACGTGGCGATCCTCAAGCCCACGGAGGCGATGAGCATCCCGTACGTCTTTGGCGGGCGGGCCGGGGCGGACCCGCGGGCCGGCGAGGGCACATTTGGCGTCGGCTATCCGATTCCGGCCCGGCTGAGCTTCAGCGGGGGCGTCGTGATCGGCCTCCGCTCGGCCGGCGAGGTGGCCGCGGCCATGGGCAAAGGCACGAAGCTCGACCACGGTTACAGGTATATCCAGGCCGACTCAGCCGTCGATAGCGGCAACATCGGCGGCCCGCTGCTGGATGAAAGTGGCAAGGTGCTGGGCATGTGCGCGCTGAGGCACTCTAGCGGCCTGTACGGATTCTCCATCGAATGGAAAGCGATAGCGGACCTGCTGGCAACCGCCGCAAAGGCCCGTGCGATGGACATGGGCGAGATCCAGAAGCGGGCCGCCGCCGTCAAGGATGAGCCCTCGCCGTTTGCCCCGGCGCTGACCGCCGGAATGGACATCATCCGGGCATTCAACTCCACCCAGAGGCAGGCCTATTGCAGCCGCTGCGGCGGAAAGGGAAAGGTGATGTTGCCGGAGACCCGAACCAGATGGGTCACAAAGAAAGTCATGGTTGGAAACCACGTTGAGTGGAGAACCGTTCCGGTCAAATATGAGGTTGACGTCGAGAAGATCTGTCCGGTCTGCCGCGGCGGGCTGATCAATGAGAGCCCCAAGGCCGCCGGCGAGGCTATCGGCAGGATGGCCCGGGCGCTGATATGGGCGGACCTCCAGGACCCCGCCGCCGTCGGGCCCTACTGGGATGGGATGCGCCTGCTCGGGGAACTGGCCTTCCTCGACCGCCGCTACAGTTCCGAGGTGAACCAGGCCGCGGCAGCAATCCTGTCGGCGCCGCGGAAGAACGTCGGCAATCCGGTGGTGTTCGTCGGCCGCGTTGTCGACATCCAGACGGTTCCCAACGGCGCGCTGCTGCTGGCAGTATTCGGAAACCGCAACCAGTGCGTCGTGGTGGGATGCCCCGGCCAGATCACAGCCCCTGCCGGCCAAGACTGCCAGATCGCCGGAATCGTTTATGGCTCGGCCGGCGAGTTGCCCTTGATTTCCGCCGCCAGCGTCGAGGCCGTTCACAAGGCCGATAGGGATTATCGCCGCAAGCATCCGGCCCCGCTGCCGCCCGAGTTGGCGAAACTGGAGGCCAGAAGACTCATGTCCGCGCTCCCTGCCCAAACCGCCCCCAGCGCGCCCAAGTCGGCCGAGCAGGCGCTCGCACACGCCCGCGTGTACATCCAGAACAACATGAAGACGCAGGCAATCGCCATCCTCAAGGAACTGCTCAAGGACTACCCCGAGTCCGAGCAGGCAGCCACCGCCCGGCAACTGCTCGAACAACTCGACCCGGCCGAATAACCGCCGAAAAAGAAATAACCGCCTCAAACCGAGGCAGGGCGCCCATAGCTGACAATCCCTTGGTCAGTATGGCAGCCCCAGCGCATCGCAGAGGAACTTCATGAGCGGCGTGCCGGCGGCGAAGGCTTTGGCGGCCTGGTTGGGCAGCTTGGGCGAGGACGTGTCGGCGCGAGGCAGGTCGAGCACGCCGAGAAAGTCTTTTTGCTTGATGTCCTCAATGCAGGGGTGGTCGGGGTCGAAGCCGCGCGGCGGGCGCTTGAGGGCGTCGCCGGTCACGCGGCCCCACATCTTGACGAAAACCTTATTGTCGCGCGCAGCCAGCCAGATGTCCGGGTGCTCGGCGATTCGTGTGCGGATGGCGGCAAGGGCGTCGGCGGGCGGGCGCCACATCCCGCAGGCGAGGAAGCACTCCTTGGGGTCGATGTGGAAGTACAGGCCGGGGGCGTGGACGTCGTCGCAGCGCTCGTGCCGGAACTGGATGCCGATATTCGTCTTGTACGGCGTCTTGTCGGGCGAGAACCGCGTGTCGCGATATATCCGCATCAGCGATCCGCCGGCGGGGCTGGGGTCGGCGTAGATGTGCCGCGAGACCCGCTCCAGCAGGCCTGCCATCGCCTCGATGAACGCCAGAGCCGGCCCGCGGATGGACTGCTCGTAGCGGTCCTTGTTGGCCTGGAACCACGCCCGGTTGTTGTTGCGGGCCAGCTCCGCCAGGAACCGCACCGCGTCGGGTGGAAAACCGTTGAATGCCATTGCTCGTCCGTCCTTTCCCGCGTCCGTCTTTGTCCGCCGGCCTCACGCCGGATCCCGCGCGGCGCTCAGCGCCGAAATTTCAGGCAATTATCCGCGCCAGGCCCGTAGGCAAAACGGCGAACCGGTGGTATAATACCCAGGTCAACGCTTGGGTGTAAGAACATGTCGTACGTCGCGGGCGCCTGGGCGGTTCCCGCGGCGGCAGTTGGGTTCCGGGCTGTTGCGGCCCGCGCCTGGCCGGCGGCGTCTGAAAGGCCGGTTGAGTTATCGCCTCGCGAGGCGATGGTTGGTGCGCGCCGTCAGTGAGTTTAAGGATGGCCTGGCCGGCGTCGCGGGCCGGCAGGAGGATTCCGAGACATGAGGTCGCGTCCCTGGCGGATAGTATGGGGCGTATTGGTCGCGCTCGTCCTGGCCGACGTCGCCGGAATGGGGCGGGCAGCGGCGGCGATGCTTGACGGGCAGCGCGGCGACGGCGTGATGGACCTCTGCGTTGGCGGGCGGGACCTGATCCTTCGCGCGGACGGCGCGGAGGTCAACGGCTTTATCCTCACTTCCAATTCCGGCCTGCTTGCGGGCGAGCCCTACACCGGCAGGCTGGGTGTGTTCGTTTCGGATGGCGACCGGCTGCTGGCGGATCAGTTCGGCTATGTGTTGACGGGCCTGCACGACCTTGGGCGCCTGCTGGCGAGCGCGACGGACCTGCCGGCCCTTGGGCAGGACCTGACGCTGTCCTACACGGTGGAAGGCAAGGCAGGGGTGTTTTACGGTACGATTCTGCCGGCGGCGCCCGGCGACGCGGATCTCGACGGCGTGGTGGGCTATTGGGACCTGATGCGCCTGATTGGCGCGTTCGGCACGCCGGCCGGGGCTCTGTGGGTGGACGGCGACTTCAGTGGCGACGGGGCCGTGGACGCCGCGGACTACATCACGCTGAAGATGCACTTCGGCGCCGGCAGCATGCTCGCGCCGCCCGTCAGCGGCAGCGGCGCGGCGCCGGAGCCGGGCTCGCTGATGATTCTGGCATCCGTCGCGGCCGGGGGTCTGGCCCGGCCGGGCCGGCGGATGAATCGGGCACGAACGAAAGAAAAGGCTTGGTCAATTCACGAAAGGAGCAAGAGATGAACGCGAGACAAGTAATCGGCATGATGGCGGCGCTGATGTGCATCGGGCTCATTGCCGGCCCGGCAGCGGCCGGGGACCAGTATCGGCGGCAGACGATCAAGAACGGCAGCACCTCCAACGCCAACGACCTGCACATCGTATTCGACTACAACGTCTGGGGCTCGACAGTGCGGCCGAAGGACCAGCCCACCGGCCATGACGGCGACGGGGCGGGTTCGGGCGAATTCGGCATGTGCGGGCGGACCTGGGATTTCGCCCCCCCGAACACCTTCGGCACGGTCGGTCCGGGCGGGGTGGCCTATCTGGATTATCAGCACTCCTGCCCTCTCGGGGAGGTGAATATCGACGCGTCGCAGTCGTACTTCACTCTCGACGGCAACGCCCTGCCCGGTTTCACCAAGCAGGGCTGGCCCATGATCATAAGCAGAAATGCCTTTGAGCAGCCGACCGCTGTGACCGTGCAGAACAACTCGCCCGTGCCGGTGACGTACCAGAATGTCCAGTTGTTCAGGGACAAGCCGCTTTCGAACTGGAACATTGACGGCTACTTCCTGCCTTCCGGCGTATCCGTTGGCCCGCCGACGAGTTTCATCCTGGCCCCCGGGGGTCAAATGGTCCTGGAGATCGGGCCGACGGCGAACTACACCTATGTTCTGGTGATGATGGAATCGTGCCCGAACGTGCCAGGGGGCATGTGGGGCGTGGATTACCTCGCAGCCCGCTCCGGCCCGGCCTCGGCGAAATTGACCTACAACTGCGTCACCGGCCAGCTTCTCATGGACACGGGCGTCAACGTCCTCAACGGATTCATCATCCACTCGGAAAACGGCGATTTCACCGGCCTGGCCGAACTGCCGGGGTTCGAGTTCGAGACGAACAAGCCTGAGACGATCGCCTCGCAGTTCGGGGCGGTGCTGACCGGCCCGCACGACTTCGGCCCCAATGCCGTCAACCACGGGATGCTCTGGAACGCGGCCGAGGGCCGGTGGGACATCGACGACTGGGTCTTCACGTACACCGTCGACGGCGTGGAGAGCACCTTCTACGGCGACATCGAGTTGACCGGCGACCTGCCCGGCGACACGGACCATGATGGCGACGTTGACGCCTGGGACATCCAGCGCATCCTGGCCGCAAACTCTTACCAGCACGGCGGCGGGTGGAGTTGGGAGCAGGGCGACTTCAACAGTGATGGGCTTGTGAACGGGATGGACATCCAGATGATCCTTGACCACGACCAATACGATTCCGGCATGGGTCCAATGCTGATGGCGATGGTTCCCGAGCCGGCCACGTTGGTGCTGATGTCGGCCGGGACAATCGCCTTGCTGCGCCGCCGCCGGCTGAAGTAGCCGGCGTTCGCCCGGCCCGCCGGGAGCCTACTTGGGCTTCGTGGCCGGGGCGGGCTTGGGTTTCTTGTAGATGTCAACGTGTACGTCGTTCTTCTGCGGCGCGCCGGGCGTGCTCCGGCCGGCGTCGGCGTACTTCTGGAGCAGGGCGGCCAGCTGCGCGACGATCTCCGGGTGCTTGTCCTGGAGGTTCTCGCGCTCGCCGATGTCGGCGTCCATATCATAAAGCTGGACGTCGGGCAGACCCTGTTGCCTGGCTTCGGCGTCGCCGGGTTTGGCCCAGCCGCCCGAGCCGGCGCAGAGCAGCAGCTTCCACTTGCCCTGGCGGATGGCGAACCTGCCGCTGGCGGAATGGTGGACCACCGCCTCGCGGATGGGCTTGTCCTGGCCCCTCAGCAGAGGCATGATGCTCACGCTGTCCTCGCCGGCCGAGTCCGGCAGCCTGGCCCCGACGATCTCGGCACAGGTGGCCAGGAGGTCGGTGTGGCAGGTAAGCTGGCTGCATGTGGCGCCCGCCTTCGTCACGCCGGGCCAGCGGGCGAAGAACGGCACGTGGTGCCCGCCGTCCCAAGCGTCGGCCTTGTAGCCGCGGAACTCGCCGCTGGGGTAGTGGCCCTTGGCCTCGAGCTCTGGTGCGCCCGCGTACGGCGCCATGCCGTTGTCGCTTGTGAATATCACCAGCGTGTTCTCAGTCAGGTGCGTCTTGTCCAGCGTGTCGAGCACTCGCCCAACCATGGCGTCGACTTCCATGACCAGGTCGGCGTAGACGTTCAGCCCGCTCTTGCCCTTCCACTCGTCGGTGGGCGATAGCGGCGTGTGCGGGGCCGTCATCGGGAAGTACACGAAGAACGGCTTGTCGGATTTGGCCTGCTGCCGGATGTACTGGCAGACCTTGTCGGTGATTGTCGGCAGGATCGGCTCGAACTTCCAGCCGGGCATGGCCGCGCCGGCCTGGCTGTTGATATTCTTGCCGACTATGCCGAGATGTTCGGTGGGGTTGCCCTGGAGGCGGTCGTTCTCGATCCAGCAGTACGGCGGCCAGTTCGGCACGTCCACGCCGAAGTAGTAATCAAAGCCCCTGGCCGTAGGCCCGCCGGGGACAGGCTGGTCGAAGACCACGTCCTTGCCCTTTCGGGGCCAGTCCCAGCCCAGGTGCCACTTGCCCACGCATGCGGTATGGTAGCCGTTCTCGCGGAGCATCCCCGGCACGGTAAGACGGTCGGGCGCGATAAGCGGTTTGCCGTAGACGTTGACGATTCCCTTGGTCATGACTCGCCAGGAATATCGCCCGGTGAGCACGCCGTAGCGGGTGGGGCTGCACACAGCCGAGCCGGAATGAGACTCGGTGAACGTCACGCCCTGGCCGGCGAGGCGGTCGATGTTGGGTGTGGGGATCTTGCCGCGTTTGGGGTTGAGGCACTGCACGTCGCCGTAGCCGAGGTCGTCGGCGAGGATGAAGACGATATTGGGTTTGGCCTTGTCGGCCTTGTCAGCCGGGACGGCTTGGGCCGGCGCGGCCTGGAGCATCCGCCAGGGCAGCACGGATCCCGCCAGGACCCCCGCCGTGAACTTGAGAAACGATCGCCGGTTTATCGCATGTTGGCACATGGCGTTGTCCTTTGTCGAGGTGTAGCTTTGCCGGGGATTGTAACGCGCACGACGGGAGAGAAGCCAGCGGGAAAGGGCCGAAAACGCATCCGACGGCCGCCGAAGCCGCGGAGGGACAAGCCCGCCGCGGCCTTGTCAATCGCCTTGCGTCATTGCCCGGCTTCCATGCCGCACCGCACGGCCGACAGAAGGCGAAGGTGCGTGCGTTCCTCGGCAATCACGGCCTCGATGGCGTTGCCGGGCGGGAGGTTTCTGGCGAGATGAGTGTAGAACCTGACGGCCTCGGCTTCCATTTTCACGGCCATGTTCAAGGCGTCGATGATGTTGCCGCCGCAGGCGACTTGGCGGATGGTTTCGGAGGTCGGCACGACGCGTTCCTTGAGGCGGCGCCGGGCGGCGGCAGCCTGCTCATCGGCAAGCATTACCGACTCGCCCCGCGCGGCCAGGTCGCTGTGCAGCCGGCGGAAGATCTCGCGGTGCTTGTCTTCCTCGGCCGCCAGGCGGTGGCAGAGCTGGAAGATGCGCGGATCGCCTGTTGCCCCGCCGAGGGCCTCGTAGAAATCCCGGCCAAGCTCTTCCATCTGGACGGCCATCCGGAGGACTTCATCCTGCGTAACGCGGCTTTGCATCTTGCCTGCCATTTCGATGTCTCCCGGCTTAGTTCACGGCGCGGCCGGCGCCCGACTCCAGGAACCGCCGTCATCCCAGCCATCGGCCGGACCGCCGGGCGGCTTGAGCAAGGGTTCGTGCGGGCGGCCTCTTCTTCAGCCCCGTTCACGGAGCTTGGTGAGGATCTCCAAGTCGTCGGCTGTGGCGGCCGCGCCAGATAGGCCTGGGGCGTTTTCGCGCTATCCCCGGATCGCCTGCTGGTATATCGTGTCCAGGCAGGTGAGTGATAAGCGCGACCCGCGGCTTGCACCTGGGATTGCATAAAATGAGTTCGCCCCCAGGGATTGCTATCCCTGGGCTTTGGGGTCGTGGAAAACCCCAGGATTTTGAGTCTTGAAGCCCAGGGATAGCAATCCCTGGGTGGGTTGGTCTATCGCTACCGGCGACGGGCTACTGGCTACTGGCTACTGAGATGGACCTGACCGCGGCACAACTTGAGTTTCTCTCCGGCCCGAGGGCGGCGGAGCTTCTTGCAATGGACCTGCCCGCCGATGCGGTGGTACACATCGATCCCGACCGCCTCCAGCGCCAACTCCGCGGCCGGGGCCGGATGCCGCTGGCCATCCTCTGGTGCCGCCTCGGCGCCAAACAGCGAGCCTTCATCTGCCGGCGGGCGGAGCAACAAGAAGTTAAGCAATGATGAACGCAGATGAACGCAGATGAAATACTGATCAAAAGAGGATGGGAACTTCAGATGAGAAATCTTAAGTCTTATCTGCGTTTATCTGCGTTCATCATTGCTGATAGTCTTTCTGGCGGTGCCATGCTTCCGCCTTGGGAAGCATGTCCCGTCTTTTTCTCCTTCTTTTTAACCTCTGTGCCTCTGCGCCTCTGCGGTAATCCTTTGCCGTTGCCGTTTCTTTTCTTACTTTCACAGCCGGGCGAGGAAGTCGGCCATGCGGACCTCGGGGTTCAGGCCGAGGCGGGTCAGGCTGAAGTCGTAGCGCACCGGGTCGTCGGGGCTGATGGCGGCGAATGCCCGGGTGATCTCCAGGGCGCAGCGGCCGTCGGCGGCGTTGCGGGCGGTCAGCTTGAGGGTGCGGGCGATGCGGTGCATGTGGACGTCCACGGGCACGATGAGCATTCGCGGCGGGATGCGGTCCCAGCCGCCGGGGTCGACCTCGTCGCGGCGGATGAGCCAGCGAAGCATCAGGTGGAGGCGTTTGCACGCGCTTCCGCGGGCGGGGTCCGGCAGCAGGCTCGTGGCCGGGCCGAAGGCGGACAGCTCGCCGACAAGCCCCGCCAGGGCCCCGGCGACCGTCTCGTCGCCGGGGCGGATATTGCGGGCCAGGCACTCGCCGAGCGAGCCGTGCCGGGCGATGCACCGGCGCGTCCCGGCCAGCATGGCGGCAAGGTCGTCGCCGGTCGTCCAGCGATGCTTGAAGCCGGCCAGGTCCAACTTCATGCGGGCAGGCGGGGTGTCTACGACGTACTTCGCCGGCGCCGTACCGAGGCGGTCAAGTACCCGCCGCACGCTGATGAGGATCTGCGCTACCCGCCCGTAGGCCAGCACCGCCGCGATCAGCGCGACGATCTCCCTGTCGGCTGGGTCGGCGTAGTCGTAAAGGAACTCCAGCGGGTCCGGGTGGACGAATTGCCGCTTGTGGTACGTGCGGTACTGATGCTCGAGGGCGTCTTTGTACTGTCGGGCCGGCATAAGCGCGATCCTGGCGTCGGGCGCCTGTCGCGCTCATTGTAGCATGGCCGGGCGCGACATTTCACGCGGGTGAGAACTCTTCCTTGCCCACTCCGCATTCCGGGCAGACCCAGTCCGCGGGCACGTCGGCAAAGGGCGTTCCGGGCTTGACGCCGTTGTCGGGGTCGCCCTTTTCGGGATCGTATATGTACCCACACACGTTGCACACGAATTTCTGCATTACTGTTCCTCTGTCCTTCGGCCGCGTCTGCTGTTCCTTGAAACCTTTCC
>CAYOBS010000009.1:0-2054 GCA_964402305.1 uncultured Planctomycetaceae bacterium
TCAACGCCCCCGGCGGGCGGATATTGCATTTTTGCATTTTCTTGCCCGCCGGACGGCGGGGATCGAACTGCCGCAAAAAAAGGCCCGCAGCTTCGCGCCGCGCGCCGGGGTGGCCTAAACGCCTTGTCCGACGGCCAAACGACGAAGCTGCGGGCATCATCAGGCCGAACCGTCACATCTGGCGGCCCGGCCACATCCGATACGTTCGCTTGCTCATGTGAGCAAGGGCCTTGCGCACTACTACTCAGCCGGCTTCTCGGCCGGCTTCTCGGACGTCTTCGGCGTGGTGGCTACGATCTTCGCAGCCGTGCCGGTATCCGGCGTGACGGTCACGGCCATCCCGGCCTTCAGGTCGGCGACCTTGGCCTCCTTGCCGTCCACGGTCACGGCCGTCTTTTCGTCCGTGACCACGACGACTTCCTTGTCCGCGACCTTGACGGTCACGTTGGCCCCGTCGACCTTGACCACCGTGCCCGCCAGGCACTTGGGGGCATCCTCTGCCACACAGAAACCGACCATGCCCAGTACAGCAACCAGCGCCAGCAACATTGCAGCCTTCATCTCGAATCTCCTTGCATCAATACCGCGGACACCCGGGAACCGGCGAGCGAGCGCGACAATCGCGCCCCGAATCCTCGTCAGCGCCCATTGGTCCGATTGAAACCTCAAGCATTCCGCTCTCTTGCCGGCCCGCACCTTTGCAGACGCCCAGCCCGGATGACAAAGCTGGTGAAACTTTCGGCAGAGAGCGCTCTCGGTGCCGGAACGCACCAATCCCGAAATTATTACGCGTCGTGCCGCCGAATCAATATAAATCGCTATCTGGGAAATGAATACATGCCGCCCCACCAAATGCCCCGCCCCTGGCCATTAACACGTAACATTCTTAATTATAATATCTTACATGCCGGCCCGCCGGCTCGGCCCGCCCTCCGCCCAACCCTCGCCAAAAAAATATTTTAGCTTTCCCCAGACATGTCAACGGAACCAAGGGCGTCTCGCCAGAGTTTAAGTCCTCTTTTCCGGGTTCCAGGCTCCATGTTCCACTTTTCCCAACCCCGGCTTTGCGGTTGGGTCCTTCCAGCCTCTGCCCAGGCGCTATTCGACACTTCCGGTGCGCCCCCGGCCACGCCGCAGCGGGCAAAGCCCGCGCTTGAACGGCGGCTTGGCCGTCAGAACCTTGCGGATAAACTCCCGGTACCGCAACGCCGCCGGGCTGATGTCCGCCCAGGTGTCCATCTCCGCAAGGGCCTTGGCCGCCGTTTGCCCAGCATCGTACGTCAGGTGGAACGCCAGCTTGACTTGCCGGCGGTCCTCGTCGCTGATCCGCCCGTTGCGGCGCAGCCCGACCGAGTTCAGCCCGATCATCCCGTTTATGTTCGCCAGCAGCGTGAAAGGCGGCACGTGGCAGCTCGCGCCCGCCTGGCCCTGAGTCATCACCATCTCGCCGACCCAGCAGAACTGGTGAACCATAGCCCCGCCGGAAAGAATCACACTCTCGCCGATCGTCGCGTGGCCCCCCACGGCCGCACCGTTGGCCAGGATCACGTTGTCGCCCACCGTCGAGTCGTGCCCGGCATGACTGGCCGCCATCCAGTAGCCCATGTTGCCCACCACCGTGGCGCCGCCCGCCTTGGTCGCCCGAGAGATCGTCACGCCCTCGCGGAACCGGTTGCACTTGCCGATCCGCACGTACGTCGGCGTGGCGGGGTCGAACTTCAGGTCCTGCGGCAGGCCGCCCAGAACGCAAAACGAGTCAACCAGGTTGCACTCGCCCATCGTCGTGTAACGCCGAATGACCGCGTGCGACATAATCTCGCAGCCCGGCCCGATCTCGGTGTCCGCCTCGACAACGCAGAACGCCCCGATCTTCACGTCGTCGGCAATCTTCGCGCCGCTGTCCACAATGGCCGTCGGATGAATGCTCGGCATCTTCAAGCTCCAATCTTCCCGGCCCGCCGGCCCCAGCCGCACGGGGCATGGGCCACGGCCCGATGGGCCGAGAGGGTGATTATATCGCCCCGACGCCCGGCCGCAATATCCGCGACAGTATC
>CAYOBS010000009.1:2154-26161 GCA_964402305.1 uncultured Planctomycetaceae bacterium
TATCCGCGACAGTATCGCCGTTCGTAGCGTGCCCGTCCAGCGGGGCAAGCCGGGGGTCTCATGGGTCCTATGGGTCACATGGGTCGCATAAGACCTATTGAGAACGCTCCGCCTCGCTCGGACGACGCCTTTGGCCGCAAACCCGCCATGGCCGCAAACCCGCCATTGACTTTCGGCGCCCGCGGGGCGACAATCTTGGTCTTGGCGGCCAGCAGCGCCGCAATACGCGCCCGTAGCTCAGCTGGATAGAGCGTCTGCCTCCGGAGCAGAAGGCCACAGGTTCGAATCCTGTCGGGCGTAGTGAAAAGAGCCGCCTTCGGGCGGCCTTTTCACTAGGGAAGAGCGTATAATTCTGGTGCAAGGAGTGTACAATGCCCGTTATCTCACTGTTTTACGGGATTGTCGTGTCGATGTACTTTCTGGACAACAAGCAGCACAAGGCGCCGCACATTCATGTGCGATATCAGGATGATGAGGCTGTATACTCGATACCTGAAGGGGAGTCGTTGTCCGGCGCCATCCCGCCGGCGAAGGCACGACTGGTGCAGGCATGGATCGAAATCCACCGTGAAGATTTGCTGGCCGATTGGGAGTTGGCCGTGAGTGGACAGCAGCCCCATAAGATCGAACCATTGAGGTAGAGGTGGTTTATGTTGCCGCGAGTCAAGGCCGTCAGGGCCAAGCCCGATTGTCAGTTGGAGATCACGTTCACCAACGGCGAGGTCGGCACCTACGATTGCCGGCCCCTGCTGACCTTCGGCGTTTTCGTCGAACTGAAGGACGAGGCGTATTTCAGGCAGGTTCATGTGGTCAATGGGACCGTGGCCTGGCCGCATGAGCAGGATATCTGTCCGGATACTCTTTATCTGGACTCGCGCCGCCAAGAGCAGGCAAGCATTACCGGTGAGTAATGGGTCTGTGCTAGAAGGAGCAATCATATGACCAAGACATTCACCGCCGCAATCCACCGGGAGGGCGATACCTATGTCTCGCTCTGCCCCGAGCTTGACATAGCCAGCCAGGGCGACTCTGTTGATCAGGCCCGCGACAACCTGCGGGAGGCCGTGGAACTCTTCCTGGAAACCGCGAGCCCCCAAGAGATCATGGACCGTCTGCACGAGGAGGTCTACATAACGTCCATGGAGGTGAAGGTTGGCTAGGCTTCGTGTCCTTTCCGGGGCGCAGGCGGCTGGCATCCTTCGGGCCAACGGGTTCGTCGAGGTACGGAGAAGGGGTAGCCACGTGGTCATGCAGAAACGCCTTGCGGACACCACAATCACTGTCCCCGTCCCCGACCACCGAGAACTGAAAACAGGAACGCTCGCGGCGATTATACGCCAGAGCCGTCTGCCGCGCGAGTTGTTCGAGGCTTGACGCGAAGGGCCTTGCCCGCCGGCCTAAGGGATGTGGCCATCCAGTTCCAGTGAAGGACGGTCGGGCATATTCGGGTAGAGCGTCCTTCAGGGAAGGCCACAGGTTCGAGTCCTGTCGGGCGTAGTTGTCCCAGTCGGATGCTGGACAGAGCGTCCCGGCGGGAAGGTCGGAGGTTCGAATAATTCTTCACGCCAGCGAATACAAGATTGTTGAAGCCTGCTTTACTTTCCGATAGAATGTAAAGCAGGAGCATCCAATGACGACGGTAAAGATCAGCGGCAAAAATCAGGTCGTGGTTCCCAGAGAGGCTCGCGAGCATCTGGGCGTGGGCCCCGGCGACGAGCTTCTGGTGGTTCCAAAGGGCGGCCACGTCATTATCCTGGCCAAGCCCGGGAGCATTTCGGCGGCGCTGGCCGGTTCCGGCAAGGGGTTATACGGCAAGACGCGCCGATATCTCAAAGGCGAGCGGCACTCATGGGAACACGGCGGCCATCGTTGACGGACCTGGTAGTCCGCCACGAACTCATTGCCCTCGACAGTTGCATACTTATTTACCATCTGGAGGGGAATGAAAGTTTTGCGCCGGCCGCGGGGGAGGTCTTTTCGTGCATAGAGGACGGGCGAACCCACGCCGTCGTTTCGACCCTGGCGCTGCTGGAAATCCAGGTTGCCCCGTATCGTTACAAGGCCGAGGACCTGGCCGAATGCAATTACGCCCTCCTGCGCCAACTGCGCAACTGCCGCTGGGTGGACATGACGTACGAGCTTGCGGACCGTGCCGCCCGCTTGCGCGCCGAGCACAGGCTGGCGACTCCCGATGCAATCCACCTCGCCACCGCCATTGAGTGCGGCGCCACGTTGTTCGTCACAAACGATTCCGCACTGCCGGACATGCCGGAGATACAACTCCTGCAAATAGCGCCGTACGCGCGATAGCGGAAACCGCCATTGACTTTCGCCGCATCGGCCGCGACAATTCAATTCTGGCGGCCTCGGCCAGCGTCCCTCAGGGAAGGCCACAGGTTCGAATCCTGTCGGGCGTAGTCCGCCGCAGGCGGACTAGAGCGGAGAGCAGTAGAAAGTAGAGAGTAGAAACAGCGGCAGAGCCACAACCGCGGAGAATCGCTGACTTGCGGCAAGTCGCTCTCCGCGGTCTCCTCTCTACTTTCTACTTTCTTGCCGTTAGAATGCGGCCATGGCCTTCGCCTTTGAGAAACTTCTCGTCTACCAGAAAGCCGTCGCTTTCGCAGATTCGGTCTGCACGTTGACGAAGGAGTTTCCTCGCGGCTACTTCTTCCTCGCTGACCAACTCAACCGCGCGGCCCTGTCCATTGCTGCCAATATCGCCGAAGGGAATGGCCGATTCACTAAGCCCGACCGGAAGAACTTCTTTGGGATTGCGAGGGGAAGCGTCCAGGAGTGCGTTCCGTTGCTCGAACTTGGTGTGCGGCAGAAGCTCGTTGACGCGGATCGCCATCAGCAGATGAAGGCGAATCTTGAAGAGATTGCTCGGATGCTGTCAGGACTTATCAATGGCCTGGAGAATCGCCAGACGTGAGCTTGTAATGGGAACGGGTGGTGGGAACTATGGAATATCTAGATGAGCAGATGCGGCAGTGGTCCTCTCGACTTCGGGACGATCTGATGATTCTTCCGCCGGCGAGCAACCGGCTTGCATCGGCGATTTCGGTCGAAGTTGCTGGCCTGTCCGCCGAGGCCAAGAAGAGAATCCGGGATACATCGCTCATCCCGTTGGAGGCACGAATCGAAGAGCTTCAAGCGTTTCAGGGATGGATGGACTTGGTCCGACAGTCCGATCTTCTTCCTGTTGTTGTTCGCGCCCAAGTAATCACGCAGAATTACATCTGCTTCGTATATCTGGGCGAAGCGTGCTTCAAGGTCTTGAGCAAGGAACTTCCCAGTGGTTCAGTTGCCAAGAAATGCTGCAAGTTCCTAACTGATAACCCAGTTCGGGCGTTTAGAAATGCAATAGCGCATTCTAACTGGCGGTACTTGCCTGATTTCTCTGGGCTGGAGTTCTGGGCAAAGAAAGGTGATGCTCAAGATGAACCGCCGACAAAGTTCATTGTCCTCCAGCAAGACCTTATCTTTTGGCAGGCGGTAGCCCGATGCACGGCATATTCGAGCTTCCTCAGCCTATAGCGCCTGGAAAGAACGCGGTCATCCCTGGCGATTCAAGGAAAGCACGGACAAACTCCTCGACGAGGGCGGGATCAGGTTCGAGTGGATGCAAGAAGGGCGTAGTTTTTTGCATGAGCGCATGACCTCCCGGCATCTCCATGCACACGATTCCACTCGTTGGAAACCTTGGACAGTTAGGCGTAATTCCTTAAGCCGGCGGTAGTGGGGTTGCGCTGCCGTCTTCCGGTGAACCAACCGGGACGTTCAGCCCGGCCTTTTCCGCCGGGAGCGGGCTGCCCAGTTGCGCCATTGCCTCATGTATGCCGTTGACAAACACCTGCTCTGCTACCGCACTTGGGATCGGCAATCGGCTCGTGCATGCACCTTGCATGAGCGCCTGGTCCAGATGTCGGCATCCCACCTTGCCTGCAACTGCTTCGGCAAGTTCGGCCGGGTTCAATCGCGTCGCGTTTCGGGTCGCGCCTACCAGTACCTTCGTGCAGTCCCGACCTGCGACACGCAAGTATTCCGCGGCCAGAGCCAGTGCGATGGCCTCGTCCACCGAACGTGCCACGGCAGCGTGAAGCTTTGCCGACCGATAGCGAGCAGTCTACTCTGAGAAAGCCTTGCGCCTGAGATCACTCAGCATCGCCAGGAAACGCGATAGACTTTCCCTGCGAAGCCTGTCATCCGGCAAATTGGGTAGAAGTCCGTCAGGTCTCATCATCACTCCATCACAACACGCAGTTGCATTGTCCGATGCTCGATTCCAAGCCAACCTGGCGGAAAACCTCCCGCTCCTCCAGGCAAAGCCCGACCTCCACGTTCGGACGCCTGTCGCGAATCACTTTAAGCAGGAACCGATAGCATTGGACACGCGTGTCATGGTCGAAACGGTATCGGCCATCCGCTGAGCGAGGACCACAAGACAGCAACCGGCAGATCTCATCTTGGCCCCCCAGTTTTTGCTCCGTGAGCCGTATTGCGTTCGGGAAGCTACACATGCTCCCCAAGGTAATCCGCTCCAAAGGCTCAATCTCCAACAACTCCTGAAGCATGGTGGCATACGCTTCACGCCAACCTTCCACAGGCAAGATCGGCATGATCACCACACGAAGGCGAAAGCCTGCATCGCCACAGCGCCGCATTGTCGCAAGACGATCACGCGGAGATGGGGTCCCAGGCTCATATTGTCGCCAGACTGCCGCGGGGGAGAGACTCCATGACAGGATTGTCTGCCCCTTGTGCTCAAGCCCCAGGAGATTGTCGACCATCGCGCACTTGGTCAAGACGATTAGGCGAGCGTAAGGGTGATCTGCGAAGAACGGCACGAGCCGCCTCGAATAGCCGGTCAGGCTGTCCATCGCCAGGCCGTCCTGGAGCTTGCCAAGATAGAACGAAACCGGCCGGGCAATCTGCCTGGCGGCACGGTCGATTCCGTCAAGCATCTCATCCAGATTCAGGAAGACCTTTACCGTTGGCGAGAACCAGACACCGCGCGTGCCGGCGAGGTAGCAATATGTGCAGCCATAGGGACAGAACCCGTACGGCGAAAAGTGCCAGTAGTTCGGGCAGCAGTTGAACTGCTCATCGCTGAACCGTACGGCGCTGTGGTGCTCGCCTAGAACGAGCTTCTGTTTGCCGGCCCTATGTCGGTCGAGCGGCTCGTCAAGACCCAGATCGACCTGGCTATGCGAGAGAGACCTTCTGTCCAGCACCTCAACACCGGGATAGGCCGCGCAGATGGCGGCCACCAGCCGGGCCTGGCCGGGCGTGCGATCGCACCCCTTGGTAAGGATGATTTGTCTCGGGCAAAACAGGGGCGCTGTGCGCGGAACATACTCGGCGATCTCATGCCCGAATAGGCCACGCGCCTGGGACAATGCCGACGATTTGGATGGATGTCTCGCCATACCGAACGTATACCTTACAGACAGACTTCCTGCTTGTCACGCACAATTCATCAGGTCGATCGACCGACCATCCCATTCTTCATGCCTTTGAGTCGTCGGACACGGTGGCATTGACGGCTCAGTTACGGTAACCTATCGTCGAATATGCGGGCCTCGCTTGATCGGCTTGCGGCATTTCGATCGCTGCTGGAGTGGTTATCGACTTTGGCAATAAGAGGTTACGCTTGCTGTGCCACTTGCAGTAGCGTCGCCGGATACTCCGCTGCCGCAGTTCGGAAATCGTCCGGCCAACTGTAGTCTCCGCCTCACCCCGTCAGCCCGCGGTCGATCTTGAGCATCGAGGCCGAAAGAATCTCGCCTGTCTGGACCCGCACGAGCTTGACGAACATCTGGTATTGATCGCCGGTTGCCCGCAGGCGGTAGAGCACAAGCAGCTTTGCCGGCAGCGGCAGCGCCCCGGCCGGGCGGGCGGCGGGGGCGGCAGCAGCGGACGGGCCGGTGGGCGCCGCGGTATCGAACGCCCAGTTCATGTCCACCTCGTCCAGCACGCGTTTGAGGTCCTCGCGTTCGACCAGCTTGAAGCACTTCTGCCGCGAGATCGCCAGGCTAAGCTCATCCCCGAGGGACCGGGAAAGCTCCACGGGGCAATCATCCGCCGGCGCCGGCGCCGCCACCACGGCCGCGGCCGTGCCGGCCTCCAGGTGGGCCTGGGAGAAGTCCACCAGTTGCCGGGCGCAGTCGGCAAAGAGCATCTCCAGCACGGCCTTGCTGTCAATCCCGTCGGCGGCACGGGCCTGGAAGTAGTCCTCGCCCGCCTCGACCGGCCTGTCGGCCAGGTATGACAGCTCCCGCGCGATGGCCTTGACGATGATCGCGTCGAGGTTGAGCGACACCCAGTTGTCGCCGGTGTGATGGCTGACGCCCGTGGGAGACTCCGGCCTGGTCTGGCCGCGCTCGCCGTATGTCAGGAAGACGAACAGCCCCATCGTGTACTGCGACAGTTGCCGAAAGACGTACTCCCCCTGGTCGTCCAGGCCGCTGGCGCCGATGGCGGTCACCTTGATGCCCCGCTCAGCCGCGATGCGCATGAAGTCCAGGTACGTGAAGTTCCGCCCGTAGTCCAGGTGCGGCGGGGCGTCGCCAAGCAGGAAGGCAAGCTTTGTCGCCCCCGGCCGCCAGTCCAGGTCCTCTGCCGCGACGCGAAGGGCCTCATTGACGTCTTCCGCGTAATCCCCCCCGCCGGCGGCGGCGACGGACTTGAGTTGACCGGCGAAGTGCCGGATGTCGCCGGTGAACGGCGTGACCCTGGTGACGTACTCGTCGCCGCGGTCGCGGTAGAGCACCATCGCGAAGCGGACGTCCGGCCTGGGCGTCATCTGCGTTACCTGGTAATGGATGGCCTCGAGCGTCTGGCGGAGCCGGTCGATCTCGTCGGCCATGCTGCCGGTCGTGTCGATGATGAAGGCGACGTCCAGCGGCGCGCGCTCGATTGCGCCCCGGCCGGCGCCGAAGCGAAGCTCGACGTTCTGCCGGTCCTGGCTGTCCAGCGACTGGACAAGCTCCTGGCGGCCCCACCGGGCCTCGACCTTCAGCGGCCGACGCGCCCCCAACAGGGGCCCCGAGGCCCGGCCGGGCAACTCATGCGGAAAGAACATCGCCCGCCCATCGGCGTATGTGCGGCGGCGGCAGAGGACGGCGCCGGCGGGGCTGCGCACTGTGAGGTCGCAGTTTGGCACGCTGCGTCCGGCGGAGTCCCGCACGGTAAACACGACGCGGTCGGCGACGTCCAACTTCAGCGCGGCTGGGTTCGAGAACCGGTCGAGGTAATCCAGATAGCGGTTGTACTGGGCGTTGTCGTCGGCCCAGCCGGCCTTGACATCCGGCGCCACCGGCTTGGCCGGCACCCCCCCGCGCCAGCCTCGCGCCGCCGACGCCGGTGCCTCGGCCAGCGCCCCTGTCCTTGCGGGCGCCATTTCCGCGCTTACGCACCCGGCCGAAACCAGAAGCCCCGCCACCACCGCACCCACGCAACAAGCTCGCGCCATCATCATGGTTGATCTCCCTGACCACTATTGCCGCCAGACCTTTCGCCCGCACACGCCGCGTGCGGGCCTCTTGTTACTGGGATGTATTCCCCTCGCGGCTTTTTGCGCAGCAGGATCGCCGGCTTTTGCGTTTATGCGCGATTAGCGGCGCCCGCGCTTTACAGCGGCGGCAGAACCTGCGATAATAGGAACATGATCGAGAAGGTTGCCATCATCAGACCCCTGAAAGACCGCTCGGCCGAGAGAGAGGACATCGCCTACTGGCTGAGCCGCCCGCCAGGCGAACGCATGGAAGAGATTGAGAGTCTGCGAAGGCATTTCTATGGAAATCTACCCAGACTTCAAAGAGTTGCTCGAGTTATTCAACGCACAAAAGGTTGAGTACGTGATTGTCGGGGGGCATGCCTTGGCGTTCCACGGGGCCGTCCCTGCAACCAATGACATGGACCTCTACGTCCGCCCAACCGAGGCAAACTCCCATCGCATCCTGGCTGCACTCGAGGCCTTCGGTTTCGGCCAGGTGGGGCTGAAGGCCGAGGACTTCCAGCGGCCCGGCCAGATCGTTCAGTTGGGCTCCCCGCCCGTCCGGGTCGATCTCGTCACTTCGATCGAAGGCGTCACCTGGGAACAGGTCGCCGCCGGGATATCCATGGGCGAATACGGCGGCGAGCCGGTGCCGTTCATCGGGCGGGCGGAATTCATCGCCAACAAGAAGGCCGCGGGAAGATTGCAGGACCTCGCCGACGCCGAAAGGATCGAAGGCCCGCCGCCGGATAGCCTTTGACCTATCAAATCTGGAACAGTGTGCTTCAAGAACACGGGATATGAGGGCGGACACATGACCACCGAAAGCGGGAGAAAAGGGATGATGAAACATGGATTTCTGACGATAGTGGCCACCCTTGCGGCGTCGTCCTTCGCGGCCGGGCAGGAGGCCAGGCTGGTCGATGACAAAATGCTTTCCCTGGGCGGCGATGGCGGGTCCGCATCGCTTGTAAAGGAGGCGCGGCTGAGCCCCGATGGCAACCTCCTGCTCTACGTCAAGTCGGAGCCGGCCCCTGTCAGACCAGAGGGATACTCCGGACCGTGGTCGGGTCATCTGTTGTACAGGCCGACGCTTCTGGACCTGGCCAGCGGCAAGGAAAAGGCGATACCCGGGCTGGCGTGGACGTGGACAAAGCCCTTACAGTTGATGCTCTCCATGAACGTTTTCGACGCCGATGGAAAGAGAATAGTCCTGGGCGTGGGAGTGACGGCGGTGGATGGGGACATATTCCGCGATCGCGATGGCACAATGAGCCCGGCCTTGTACGACATAGCCGCTGATAAGCTGGAGCGGCTGCCCATCGAGGGGAAATTTGTCTTCGCATCGTTCGACCGGACCGGGAAGAACCTCATCATCGTGGCACTTGCCAAGAACGATCCGCCAAAGGAGCTGATCGTGACCCCAGCCGAGAAGTTCGAGCCCAGGAAAGTCAATGTTTCCGCAATTCCCTTCACCATGTGCCCTACAGCCGACCTGCTGCCGATGTTGACGCTGCCCGCGCTGGATTCGTCATCCATGATCCAAACCTCGAAGTTCAGCCTGTACGACCTCAAGGCTGAGAAGACCGCCACCGATCTGCCATTCGGAAAGGGAAACACCAAACTGGACGCCTATCCGCCGCGTTGGACGGCCGACGGGCGGTACCTCTGCTATTTCGACGTGTCGGTGACGACCACCGCTCCGGCAGGAAGACGAAGTTTCTGCACCCGTATCTGGGACCGCACGGCCAACAAGGAGGCCGCCACTGTCGAGGGGGCGATCCCCGTCGGCCCCGGCCCCGGCGCGACCACCATGGTCCTGTCAGTAGATAACGGCAGGTTCCTGGCGCTCTACGATATTGCTACGAGCAAGCAGTCTATCCTGGTTTCGGCAGGCACCGCTGGCCGACTTTACGCCCTATGCACCGGAGGCGGAAATATCCTCTATGTAATGCAAATCACCCCAACCACAACCGAGTACCACCTGGCGAAGATTCAAATGCCTGTCGAAGATAAGAAATAGCAGGTAACCCCAGTAAGTACGCGATTGATGCCACATTGCGTACAGCCGAATATATTCTGGGCAAAGGTTGACCATGGGCGCGAACTCGCAAATCGAGTGGACCGAATCCACGTGGAACCCGGTCACGGGCTGCACGAAGGTCAGTCCCGGCTGCGCGCACTGCTATGCCGAGCGGATGGCGCGCCGGCTCAAGGCCATGGGCCAGCCAAACTACCGCAACGGTTTCCGGGTGACGATGCACAAGCATGCGCTGAACTTGCCGTTGGGCTGGAAGAGGCCGCAGATGGTTTTCGTCAACTCCATGAGCGACCTGTTCCACGAGGATGTGCCGGTAGACTTCATCCGCCGGGTGTTCGACGTGATGCGGCAGGCCGACAGGCACCTGTTCCAGATACTGACAAAGCGGTCGCAACGGCTCGCGGAACTGGCCCCGCTGCTGCCCTGGCCGGTGAACGTCTGGATGGGCGTGACAGTCGAGAGCGGCGATTATATCAACCGCATCGACGACCTCCGGCGGGTGCCCGCGGCGGTGCGGTTCCTATCGCTCGAACCACTGCTTGGGCCGCTGCCGGACCTGGACCTCACGGACATCGATTGGGTAATCGTGGGCGGGGAATCGGGGCCGGGCGCCAGGGCAATGGCGGAGGCATGGGCGTTGGACCTTCGCGATCAGTGCAGGCGCGCCGGCGTGGCGTTCTTCTTCAAGCAATGGGGCGGCGTGAACAAGAAGAAGGCAGGCCGACTCTTGGGCGGAAGGACATGGGACCAGATGCCCCGATTGGCCACTTGCACAATGCGGTAGCGCCGCGTCGAAAAGCCCACCCGAATCCGCTGGGAGCGGATCGGCAAGGCGGTGGATTAATCGCCTTCGCCTTGGGAAGCCTCCAGGGCACTTTCTATCTTGGCAATGGTGGCGGTGTCAGGCGTGGTCTTTGCCTTCTCGATGCGGTTAAGGGTCTCGGGCCTGATTCCGGCCCGGCGGGCGAGTTCGGCCTGTGTCAATCCCGCCTGCCGACGCGTCTTGATTATCTTTCGCGCCAGAGACGCGCGGGCGTATTCCACGGCGGGAAAGTTCCCTTGGGAATCGGGCTTGGGCAGCCCCGGCCAGTCGCCCTTTTCGCCAGCCCGCTCAGCCAGGCGATTATATGCCTTTTCCGGCATTATCGCCCACCGCTTGCCGCCCAGTTCCAGAATCTTAACGGTCATTGTCAATCCTATTCGTAAAACCGGTCACGATGTCCGATCTTCTCCACGACAACCGATTGTTTTTCCACGCGGAATTGCAGCCGGTAATCGCCCGTTCGCAGCCGGTATCGACCGGCCAAGGAGCCCGTCAGCGGTTTTGTGCCGCTGACGGACGGCCATCTTGCCAAACGCTCCAGCAGTGACAACACGCGAACATGAATCACCAGAGGCAGATCGTCCAATTCCTCGGCGGCAGCTTGCGTCAATGTCACCTTTGCCATGTTATGGACCATATCGGATATTGACCTGAAAATCAATATAATTGAGGTTCTTCTCCGAATCAGTTGCCACAGTTCGGGTCAAAAGCCTGCTTGCCCTTCAAGGCAAAGTAGCATTCATCATGGTAACCATACGCGGTTCGTTTGATAACCTTTATCTTGTTGTTGATCCCTTCCAGCTTGCTGGTATGGATTGGGTAGTCGCAGTGATTAAGGATGCCTTCCCGGTGACGCTCCAGCATGCGGACGAAGCCCGTCACGGCCGGATGGCCGATCGTCAGGGCCTGGCCGCACCAGTCGTCCAAGGCCCTGGCGGCACAGCCCCGGTAACGGTAGCCCCAGATGCCCGGAAGCTGATCCCGCAAAAGAACCATCTTCATCAGCGGTTCGTTCAAACGCAGCAGCGATGCCAGGTGCTCGCGATGTTCCTTCTTGCGGATATGACGCTTCAGCAGCAGGAACTTCGCGCCGTGGCAGATGTCCTTGAACTCCTTGGAAGCCTTTCGCAACTCGCTGAGACGAACCTCGTCGATGACCTTGTTGAACGACGCCACCACGTGGAAGAGGTCGAAGACGATCTTGGCGTGCGGCACTGCCTCGCTCACCGAAGTGATGAACGGCCGCCACATGTCCATCACGACCGCTTCCACACTGGCTTTCTGCTCGTCGGTCATGCCGGCGAAAAAGGCGTCCAGCGTCTCCTTCTTGCGGTCCTTGCCCATCCAGACGACCCGGCCGGTGACGTAGTCGATGACCACCGTCATGTACTTGTGGCCCTTCTTGATGGCGATCTCGTCGACCGCCAGCAACCGCAGGCCCTCGTAGTCCGTCTGCCCGTACTCGTCCTCCAGGAACGCCTTGTCGATGTCTTTGACCGTCTTCCAGTCCAGGCCGAAGTGCCGGGCCACGTCCGAGACGGTCATCACCTTGCACAACTCGTGGATGGCCCTGGCCAGCCGACGGGTGACTCGCCGGTAGGGATCGAACAACTCCAGATCCTCCACCATCACCTGGGAGCAATTCGGGCACCAGACCTTGCGGTAGGTGCAGCGAAGGTAGACGCTGGCCGGGCCAAAGTTCAGATCGCGGACGACCCGGACCTCTCTCTGCCTGATTCTGCCCGCCGGTTTGCCGCAGGCGTGGCAGACCGCCCGGAACCTTTCATCGGGCACGACGTCGATCATCGCCAGGTCCGCCTGAGCCGCAACGCTCTGGCGTGTGATTCGTACTCGACGAAAGGGGAAGTAGTCTGCTATACTGAGCGTCGACATCGGCATTCTCCTTGTTTCGTAAGTTCCGTAAAAACCCACGAATACAAGGTTTGGATGCCGATGTCTTGTCTTTATTCAGCCTCATTGTGTGGCAACTGATCGGGAGAAGAACCATAATTGATATCTGCTATTCGAGCCGTAATGCTGTCGACAATCCTCCCCTTCCTCCTCAGCTCACCACGTTTACGGGCCGGCCCGCAATGAACGCGGCGAGGTTGGCGGCGGTGACGGCCAGGAGTCGCCGGCGGGCGGCGCGGGTTGCCCAGGCTATGTGCGGGGTGATGAAGCAGTTGTCCTGGTCGAGCAGTCCGGCGAGGTTGTCGCCGGGGTCCGGCGGCTCGACGGGCAGGACGTCCAGTCCCGCGCCGGCCAATCGCCCGGCCGCAAGGGCGGCGGCAAGTGCGCGGAGGTCGACAACGGGCCCGCGTGCGGTGTTGATGAGGTAGGCCGTCGGCTTCATCAGCGCCAGCCGGCGTGCGTCCACGAGGTTGCGCGTCTCATCCGTCAGCGGGCAGTGGAGCGATACGACGTCGCTCCGCGCGAAGAGCTCGTCCAGCCCGACAAGCTCGATGCCCTCGGGCGGGGCGGCAAGCGGCGTGCGGCCCTTGTGGAACGCGAGCACCTTCATGCCCATCGCGGCGGCCGCGGCAGCCACGGCCCTGCCGATCCGGCCCAGGCCGACAATGCCCATTGTCAGCCCGTCCAACTCGACCAGCGGATAGTCCCAGAAGCAGAAGTCCGGGCAGCTTCCCCATCGTCCCTGCCTGACTGCCCGGCCATGATCCGCCACGCGAAGCGTCAGGTTCAGCAGGTGGGCGAATGTCATCTGTACGACGCTCATCGTGCTGTAGGCCGGGACGTTGGTGACGGTAATGCCGCGTGCCCTGGCGGCGGGGATGTCGACGACGTTGTACCCCGTGGCCGTCACGCCGATGTATCGCAGTTCCGGCAGGGCCGACATCACCCGCTCGGAGAGCACGACCTTGTTCGTCACGGCCGCGGCGGCCCCGGCCAGGCGCGGCACGACAAGCTCCGGCGGCGTACGGTCGTTCAGCTCGCACTCACCCAGGGCCGTCAGCGGCGACCAGTCCATGTCGCCCGGGTTCATCGCGTAGCCGTCCAGCACCACAATCTTCATCGCAGGCTCCAACAAAGCCGCATCGCCCAGCCATCGTGGCGTTGGCCTATTGCATGTACAGGTAACCCACCAGCGCCAGTGGATCGTATATGCGAAGAAGGTTCATTTCGACTCGAATCCGCCCCTGGCCGAGATTTTGAATCCGAATGCTCCCGCCCACCTCGGGGCTGAATGTGCGGTCGTAGCCCTGCCGCGTGATACCCTCCATGGGCAAGTCCTTGATCGACCCTTCGAGGCCGTAGAACCCGTAGAACCCGCCGTGGGCAAACGTAAATGTCATGTAGTTTACCCCGGACAAGAAGGCCAAGAGCAGAGGCGGAGGTCGCAGCCAGAAGGCGGAGCCCGGGTCCACTTCGTGCATGGCATTAAGGATATAGCTGCGTAATGTCCGGCAGTTCTCCGTTCCGACACGGTACTCGTCCACTTCCTCGTCCGTCGGCTCAAGAAGCACCCTTGGCGGCACCTGTAATTCCACGACCCGCCGCATGGCCGGCACTGTCACCAGCAAGTAGTTCGACCATAACTCCGCGCAATAGGACTTTGCGATCGCCCGTCCTTCATCGTCCGCCCTGACGGCCACCACATGCCAGCCTGTCGACATCGGCACCGGCCAAGCGCCCCAGTCGCTCCAGACAAGCAACACTGTCTTTGGGCCGTCCGTCGAAGGTGCGGTCGAAGGCACGCCGTTAGGGTCTTTGTTCTTCTCCGGCCGAAGCAGGCTGTCCGCCGGCATAGGTTTGCCCAGTTCCACCCGCTGAAACTCCTGCCAGCCCCGGTCGCAACCGCCCACCGCTGCCGCCAAGGCCAGTGACGCAATCAACATCCGCACTTGAAGCGACATGTGCCGGTTCTCCTGTGTTTCGCAGCCTGTGTATCTGCGAGGCTGGGCCGCCAGGCCCAGAACCGCCCCGTATGATCCGCATTATCCGCCGAACCGCGCGGAGCGGCAATATTTTTCGCTAACTGCCGCCGACCTCCGCCAATTTCGACTAACCTTGGCGGCTCGTCGCTGTCTTATTCCGTAACAGCCGCCACAACGTGGAGGCGGCGAAAAGACAACCTACAGGCATGATGGAGATTTGACATGCGAACCTTCAACAAGACGATTCTGGCGGCAGTGGGCGTGACGGCGGTCCTGGCATTGGCGGGGCAGGCTTTGGCGCAAAGCGGCTCTTCTCGAGGCGGGGACGGCTTCCGCGGCGGCTCCTACAGCCGGTCGTCGTATGGCAATCACGGTTACACGGGCGGTTACGGCCGGTCAAATAGCCACTTCGTCGCGCCGCGGATCGTCGCTTCGCCGCGCAGTTCCCACGGCAGTTGGAGCGGAGGGGGATCGTACGGCCACGGAAGCCACAGCGGCCGGCCTCAGTACGGACATAGCGGTTTCGGCGGCGGTTTCAGCATTGGATTCGGCGGCGGCTTTGGCGGCGGCTTCGTCTCCTCCAATCACCACTTCAGCCCGCCGTGCATAGTCCCGGCTCCGCGCGTGATAAGCCCCGGGTGGACGAGCTATGGCTACCCCGTGTACGTCGCGCCCCGGCCCGTATACGTGGCGCCCCGGCCCGTTTACGTCGCGCCTTGGTGCGGCGTGGACCGGTCCGTGTATGGCCCGTCGTGGCTCCCGAATCATCGGTACGAATACCCAAGGCCGTATTGCCGCTGATCGGCGGCCGGCGGCTGACGGCTTGCCGCTTGTGAACGTGAATGCACATCAACTTCGACGCCGGCGGGCATTACCGCCGGCGTCGAAATACGCGCTTAAAGCTCCACCGCGCGCCGAACATCCTGTCCCGGTCCCCACCCAGGGATTGCTATCCCTGGGCTTCAAGAGTTCTTTCTCTTTTTAGGGTTTCGTTATCTTTCTCTCTCTGAGTCTCTGCGCCTCCGCGGTAATCCTCTTTCAAAACGACAGCAGGCAGTGCCAGATGTACAGGTAGCCCAGGAAGTCGACGTTCTCCCAGACCTGGCGGCACAGGTCGGCATCGCCCGTGATGGGCGGGAGCTCCTTCAGCTTCTCGGCCCAGGGGATGCACACGCCCGGCGCCGTGGCAGGCTTGATGAAATCGAAGTGCGGGTCCTGGCAGATGGTGTCCTTCCGGGCCGGCGGCTTAGGCGGCGTGGCCGGCAGGTGACCGCTGCCGTAAACGCCGTACTCGCGGACGAAGTCCGTCATGGCGCGGATGTTCTCGACCTTCGCGTCGTTCTGGACGATGGCGCTGGCGTCCAGGATGTACCCGCCGTCGGCGGCGACGGTGTCGATGATCTTCTTGCAGCAGTCCTTGACCTCCTGCGGCGAGCGGTAGCCCAGCAGGAAGTTCGGCACGCCGCCGCTGATGGCGAACTTGTGCCCGATCTTCTTGTGGACCTCGAATATGTCATCCTGGTCGCAGTGGTAGATGATGCTCCCGGCCGGCAGCTCGGCGAAGCTGTCCAGGTGCGCCGCCCACCTGCCCTCGGCGTAGAACAGCACCTGGTGCCCGGCGGCCCAGACGGCCTCGATGATCGGCTTGAGCGTCGGCCAGTGGATTTCCCTGAAGTGCTCCCGGCTGATGAACGGCACGCAACTGCGGTGCATCCACATGCTGATGGGCACTTGCTTGGCCGGGTCCGCGCCGGAAAGGGCTATGTGCAGCAGGTGCGGCGCGAGGGCGTCGCACGCGGCCTTGACCTTCTCGGGCCGCTCGATGAGGTCTTCGCACAGGCCGAGGTACCCGCGGAGCTTGTCGGCCAGGATGTCCAGCGGAGCCTTGAGCATGCCCGCGATGGCCGAGACCGTGCCTGACCTCTCGCGCATGGCGGCGATCTGCGGGCCGAAGCCGTAGAAGTACTGCATCATGCCCATGCCGCCCTTGACGAAGGAGAGGTTGTTGCGCCAGGTCGATGGCGAGCCGATGGCGACCACGTCGTTGCTGGCCCGCGGCAGCCAGACGTTGTAAAGGAACTTCACCGGGTTGGCGATGAGCTGGTCGTACTCGTCGGCCCGCATGAAAGACTGGTCCTCCGGCGGCTCGCGGTACTGGAAACCGGTATCCGGCGGGATGTCTATGCCGGGGATGCCGTAGTACTTCAGCCCGATGGCCTGGGTCAGGCCCGTCCAGACGTAGACCATGTTGGGCACGATGGCGTCCCAGTCGAAGTCGGCCGCGCATTTCAGGGCGGCGTCGAACGCCTTGGTGTAGTCGTGCGCGACCTGCTGGCAGTCGTATCCGGCGTACTTGGCGGTGAACTCGGCCACGAACGGGCGGATGGGGACGCGGTCGGGTTTGCCGTTTCGCATCGCGGTGACGTATCGCTGAAGGCGCTGCTGGTAGAGCTGTTCGGTTGCGGTTGACATTGCCGTTCGCGTCCTTTCCTCTAGGAAGGCAGATTCCAAACAACACGCGTCAAAATAACAAACCAGGACAGAATTCCAATAGCCAAGCACGAAACCAAGGTTCAATTCGGCGGGCGCGAGCATATGGCCGCGCCTTATCCCCTCAGTCCTCGCCTCCTTCGTAGATCGCCTCCAGCCAGGCGTTGGCGGTGGCCTTGAGTGTCCCAGCCGCGATTGCCTCGCGGATGGCGGTCATGAACGTGCTGAAGAAGTGGAGGTTGTGAATGGTCACCAGCGTGGGGCCAAGCATTTCCTTGGCCATGAACAGGTGCCTCAGCGTGCCCCTGCTGTAATTGCGGCAGGTGTAGCAGTCGCACGCCTCGTCAATCGGGGCGGCGTCCTCGGCGTGGCGGGCGTTTCGCAAGCGAAGCCGGCCTTGCCAGGTGAACGCCTGGGCGTTCCGCCCGTTGCGTGTGGGCAGGACGCAGTCGAACATGTCGATGCCGCGGATTACGGCGGCGATGATGTCCCGCGGCTCACCCACGCCCATGAGGTATCGAGGGCGGCTGCGGGGCAACTGGCCGTCGGTCGCGTCGAGCACGTCGCACAGCGCCTCGTGGCCCTCGCCGACGCTCACCCCGCCGACGGCGTAGCCTGGCAGGTCCAGCTCAACCAGCGCCGCGGCGCTTTCAGCGCGGAGGTCCGCGTACACACCGCCCTGCTGGATGCCGAACAGGGCCTGGTACTTGCCTTGGGCACTCTTGCAGGCGTCGGCCTGGAAGGCCCCGGTCAGCGGCTCGAGCCAGGCATCGCGGCAAGTCCTTGCCCACTGGGCGGACCGCTCGACGGCGGCGGCGGCCGTGTCTCGGCCGGCCTGGCCGGGCGGGCACTCGTCAAGCTGCATGATCACATCCGCGCCCAGCAGCCGCTGCACGCGTACGGCCCCGGCGGGGGTTAGCTCCACGGCCGCACCGTCGATGTGCGATTGGAACGTCACGCCCTCGGCCGAGAGCTTACGCATGTGGGCCAGAGAGAAGACCTGGTAGCCGCCGCTGTCGGTCAGCAGGGGGCCGTCCCACGCCATCAAGCGGTGCAGCCCGCCAAGCCGCGCGACGGTCTCGGCCCCCGGGCGGAGCATCAGATGGTACGTGTTGCCGAGGATCATCTTCGCCCCGGCCGCGATAAGCTGGTCGGGCGTGACGCCCTTTACGCTGCCGGCCGTGCCGACAGGCATGAACACGGGCGTATCCACCTCGCCGTGGGGCGTTTGGAGCCGGCCCAGCCGTGCCTTGCCGTCAGTCGCGATGCACTGGTAGCCGAACATCCCGCAGAGCATACTCGCCGGGTGCGGCCCGGCCCAAAGCAAAACCGTGCCGTCACCAGCCCGTTACGTTGCGGGCAGGCTCAGCGCGCCGGATCCTCCAATTGACCCGCCGAATCGAGCCGAATCGAGCCTTGGCAATCCGAGCCCGACGGGCTTAGAATGCACCGGTCCAAACGCGGGAGAGCCAGGCCGTGAAAATACTTCGTATCGTGATGCAATTGACGCTGTCGGCGACAATGATTGTTGTCGGCGGATGTTCGACGTTCGATTGGAGCACCGGCAAGTGGGCCAGTGGCCCCAAGCCCGGCGCCGCCAGTGGCAATAGTCCAGCCAAGCCTGGCGCGGCGCCGGCCGCCGGCGAGGTGTTCTTCGACGCCGAAAACGGGGCTGTGTTCTACGCTTTCGACACGCTGGCATATCCAAGGCAGCCGGTCGACCTCGTCGCGCAACTGCGCAGCGCCGCCGGACTGACGCCCATCGCCGGCGCTACCGTCGCTTTCACACGCGGCGACTGGGTGGCCGGGAGAATCACCACCGACGCCAACGGCGTTGCCGCGATGCGATGGACGCCGCCCGAGGCCGGCAACTACAGCTTCCAGGCCGGCATCGTCGCCGTGCCGAACGAAAACTTACGGGACATGCTGGGCGTCAAGGTGTCGCTCCTGGTGGCCGCGAGGGACAAAGCGCTCCAGGTCGTTGTCGACCTCGACCACACCGTCGTCGACAGCAGCTTCTTGCTCGTGATGGCCGGCGGCGGCAAGTGCATGGCCGACTCGGTCGAGGTGCTTGGCCGCATCTCCAAGCGATACGGCATCATCTACCTGACGCACCGCCCGGACCTGCTGACCCGCAAGAGCAAGAACTGGCTGGTGGACAACGGCTATCCAAGCGGGCCACTGTTTTTAAGCGAGATGAAGGACTTGCCGGACAGCGGCAAGTTCAAGTCGGCCAGGCTGGCTGTGCTTCGCCGGGATTCCCCCGGCGTGGCTATCGGAATCGGCGACAAACTATCGGACGCCCAGGCCTACCTGGACAACGGCATGTCCGCCTACCTTATCCCCAACTACAAGGAAAAGCCGAAGGACATGCGGGCACTTGCCGCCGAAATCCGCGCCCTGCGGGGCCAGGGCAGGCTGCAAGTCGTCGACAACTGGCGCCAGATCGAGCAGGGAATCTTCAGCGGCAAGAAGTTCCCGCCCGAAGACTTCGCCCGCCAGTTGGAAGCACGCGCCGCGCGAATCGAGGCGGAGAAACCCAGCCGTGGGAAAGATGAATGAGAAGCCACCTTGCCCCCCGCAAACCGGGAGACTGGATCATAGGTCCTATAAGTCTCATAGGTCCTATAAGTCCCATAAAACCTATAAGTCCCATAGGACCTATCCTTCCCTGCTTGAAGGAACAGAGCATGATAGGCCCCCGGCCGGCCAGATCAAGGCATTTGCGTTTTGGGCCGACCGGGGGCAGGGGCAATTCGCGGGCGGACCAGGAATGGCCGGTCCGAAAAATGTTGCCCTGGGTTTGATTGTGTGCAGAGTGATGTTTGTGCAAAGTGATGTTGCATCGTGGTCCGGTATTAATTACAATTAGAGCCGAAGTTGAGAATGTTATGCGGTGGCCCCGGCTTTCTTGTCATTTCGTGCCCGGGGCCGAGGCTGCGTTTGAGCCCGGCAGTTGAACTGGCGGCACGTGCGGAACATGTCCAGGCTAACTAGCGAGGTACGCCGATGAATTCTGTCATTGTGGTTTGCCCGCATTGTGGAGCGAAACTTGCAGTTCCAGAGCAGAGCGTCAAGGCGCACGTGAGATGCGGACGCTGCAAGGAAAAGTTCCCGATAGTTCCCGCGGCGCCAAAGCCCGTCGAGGATGTCGTCGCATCATGGCTGACAGACGAGGACGGTTCCGGTGACGATGCGCCGCCGGAAGAAGACCCGGGTATGGACATGAACATCTCCGGCGAGGACCTGCTGTCGGCAACGCCGCCTCCGGCAGCGGCGTCCGATTCGCCGGGCGAGGCCCCGGCAACTGCCGGCGCCAGGCCGGACGCCCGCATCGTCAAGGTCGACGGGCAGGGCACGCTGATAGAGTTCGCGACAAGCCTGCTGCAACAGCCCGAGTTCCGCGCCGCCTTCCCGCGCCAGTGCATCCGTTGCGACGCGAGAATGCACCTGCGGGCGCACGCGGTCATCTTCACGCCGCAGTTGATGGACAGCATGTCCCTGGAGGCCGAGCACAAGGCCGGCGAACTCGTGCTGAGCAACGAGGAAGTCCAGGGGCTGACCAACCAGCAGATGCTCGACCGCCTGCCGGCGGTGCCGAACATCCCGCCGCCCGGCAATCTGCCGATGCCCTACTGGGTCTGCGACATGTGCAGCGGCTCGGGCCAGGTCTCTGGGCAGATCCAGGTCAACCGCGAGACCGGCGGAGGCTTCTGCCGGCTGCTCATCCGCAACCCCCGCCGCGCGCTGGGGTTCATCGACTCCGCGGTCGGCAATGGCATCGAGGGCTACCAACTGATCAGGGACCGCGCCGACCAACTCGCCGAAAACCCATGGGACAACCTCGCCGAGGTCGTCCAGCACCGCATCCAGCAATGGTTCCAGCCGCGACCGGGCGAGCAGTTCCTCTCCTACGCGCCGGACCGCGACTACGCGCGCACCGAGGACGGCATGGCCGGCGTGCTGGTCACCAACCAGCGGCTTATCGCACACTACTCCCGCCGCCACCGCGAGTCGCCCGTCACCGAGGCTCTCGAACTGACCCATGCCTTCGGCGCGGGAAAAGGCCACGTGGCCATCAAAACGGCAAACTGGACCATCCCGCGAATGACCGTCGACCGCGACGGCATCGCCCGTATGCGCCGCGGACTGTCACTGGGCAAGTTCATGGCCGTCTGGCACTGAAAAACCCCCCGGAACCTCCCGCTCCAAGCCGCGTTAAATGGCAGGGAAGGCCCTCGTGCGCCTTTTCCATAACGTTGCCGCTTTTCTTGGCTGTCCATGGAGACTACATCATGCGAAAGAGCAGATGCCCAGGCGGGTGTTCAGATTGTCATGGCCTGAGCCGCCGGGAGTTTATCGCGGGCGTCTCGGCCGCCGCGGGGGCGATTATCGCCGGCTGCGGCGAAGCCATCCAACTGGACCCGGTGGGCGAGAGAATCTCCCAGGCTGGCCCGGCCGCCAAGTGCAGGCCGGCGGTCCGGGCTTGCTTCGTCCGCCGAAAAGGAGACTACGGCATGCGGTGGCCGGGGGCTGTCTACGATGGTCAGGCCGCCCGGAGAATGTACACCGAGCAGATCGCCGCCTCCGCCCAAAAGCTCGGCCTGACGCTCGACCTGCGGCCCGAGCCTGTCTACTCCGCCGCCGAGGCCGATGCATGGGTGGCTCAGTCCGTCCAGGCAAAGCCGGACGGCCTGCTCGTGGTCCTGCTGGACCGCCAGGAACACGCCTGGCCGACGGCCGGCAAAGCCATCGACAGCAAGATTCCAACGGTGGTCTTCTCGCCTTTGGGTTCGTCGTTCACCGTCAACACAGCCGGTCCATCGCGAAAGCCCGGCTGCTTCATCTGCTCGACCGACGACTTCACGCAAGTCCAGTACGGGCTGAAGATGCTCTGGGCCGCGGCTAAGATACGGGCGACACGGTTCCTGGTCATCCGCGGCGACAAACGAGCCGACGCCGAGTTGCCGCACCTGGGCATGAACCTGCGGTACGTGCCGGCCGGCGACTTCCTCGACGAATACAAGCGCACGCCGGACAGCGAGGAAATCCTCGCGATGGCCGATCAGTACATGCGCCGCGCCCGCCGGCAAAGCGGCGCGACACGGCAGGACGTGATCAACGGCATCAAGAGCTACGTCGTCGCGCGCACGCTGCTTCGCCGCGAGCAGGCCGACGGCATCACCATGGACTGCCTCGGGGCGCTAGGGCAAACGAAGGTAAGCCTGCCGTGCATCGCGTGGTCCAGAATGAACGATGACGGCATCCCCGCCGCATGCGAGGCCGACCTCGGGGCCGCCGCATCGCATACGCTCGTGCAGTACCTCTTCGACCGCCCGGGCTTCCAGCAGGATCCCGTGGCCGAGACCGCCCGAGGCGCCATCATCGGCGCACACTGCTCATGCCCAACGCGGCTTAACGGCTTCGACAAGCCGGCCGAACCGTTCGACATCATCCACCACCACGGAAACCGCGACGCCGTGCCACGAACCATATGGCGGCCCGGACAGCGAGTCACGTGCGTGGATGTCCTTCCCGGCAAGGTCGGCCCAGCCGCCCAGCCTACAAAGGTGCTCATATCCGCCGGCGAGGTGCTGGAGAACGTATCGGTCCCACCGGCCGGGGGATGCGTGGTCTCCGTCATGGTCCGCTTCGACAATGTCAAGGACGTCCTGGCCTTCCCGGGCTTCCACCAGGTGTTCTTCTACGGCGACTTCAAAGACCAGCTCGCCCAGTACTGCCACCTGATGAACCTCGAACCGGTGATTGTCTGACGGCCACCGACACGGCCCTTGTTATGTCCTTCTGGGCTGAGACCTTGCGCACGAGCCGTGCAATGGCGGGCAATGGTCCGCCCCGGCGTGGCGGCAAAGCGCCTGATGATGCCGCCGGGCTGGTTTTCCCGATTGCGGCAATCTGCGCGATTTGCCCAGCCAAGTGCAGCCGATTGCCGGTTGCGGTTTGTGTTTGACCTGCGCTGGCAAATGGCGCACAATGCCGCGCTGGACGCGTAATGCTGTCCGGCCTAAGAAAGGACACGGAAATGCGATATCGCGGATTGATGACGGTTTGCGTTCTGACGTGCGGACTGGTTTTGGCTATGTCGGCCTCGGCCATGGCACAGCCGGCTACGGCCCCGGCCGGGGCCGCGTTGGTGCCGGGAACGGGGGATAAGTCCCTCATTAAGGCCCCCGGCGCAGCCGGTTCCGCCGGCACGGCCAAGTCGATGGGCGACGCCAACTCCGTTGGCGCCGGCGCGGCCAAGTCGACGGGCGACGCCAACTCCGTTGGCGGCGGCAAGGGCAAGCAGGCGCCCTCGCAGGGGCCGGACATGTACCTGTTCGTGGTCCTGCTTGGCGGCGTGGTGCTGATGTGGATATGGATGGGTCGTGGCCGGCGCAAGCAGGAAGCCAAGCGCAAAGAGATGCTCTCCAATCTCAAGAAGGGCGACAAGATCGTCTCGATCGGCGGGATCATCGGCACGGTCATCGAGGCCAAGCCCGAGGAAATCACGGTCAAGGTCGACGAGACCAACAACGTCCGCATGAAGTTCGCCCGCTGGGCCATTCGCGGCGTCGGCGAGGAAGCCAAGACCACCAGCCCGGACGACGACAAGAAGTAAGCCGAAGCCCGAAGCCCAGGGAATGATTGACAAAGTGAGGGATCCATCGTGTCTGTTGTCGCCGGGATAGATGAGGCGGGGTTTGGCCCGCTGCTGGGGCCGCTGGTGGTTTCGACGGCGGCCATCGCGCTGCCTGAGAGCCGCATCTCGGCCGACATGTGGGAGTTGCTCGCCCCGGCCGTGACGAAGAGCCGCTCGCGGCGCAAACAGGCGGTGGTGATTGCCGACAGCAAGAAGGTCTTCCATCGCGGCGGCGACAATGCCCTGGAGCCGCTTGAGCGCGGCGTGCTGACGATGCTTGCCACTCGCGGCGTCAGGCCGGCGTCGCTGCGGGCGCTGCTCAAGGCCGTCGCGCCGCGGGCGCTGGAGCACGTGGACCAGTACCCCTGGTATGCCGGGGCCGACCTGAAGCTGCCGCGATGCGCCGACGCCACCGACGTAGCCCTGGCCGGCAACGCCCTGGCCGCGGCAATGAAAAAAGCTGCCCTCGTCCTGACGGCCTTGAGAAGCGAGGTGATCTTCGTCGGCGAGTACAACCGCACCGTCGCCGCCACGCAGAACAAGTCGATGACACTGTTCGACATTAACGGCAGGCTGTTGTACTACCTCTGGGGCAAGCTGTGGGCCCGCGGCGACGGCC
>CAYOBS010000010.1:0-4456 GCA_964402305.1 uncultured Planctomycetaceae bacterium
CTTGTCCTGCGAAGCCTCGGCGAAGCAGGAAGTCGGGCCGACCTCGCCGCTTTGGGATCGCGGCGATTGCCTCCGCCGCCGGTTTGAACGCTACAAGAAGAAGATTTCAACGCAGTCGAACATGAACCTTTGGCTCACCCGAAACCATGAAAGAGATCGTAGCCCCGTAAACGGGGCTGGGAGAAATGCCTCAACGCGCCCCGAAAGCGCGCGGCAAAGGCCCGAGGCTGATTCAGTTGTCAGGGAATACTTGACAACTGCCGACGACGCCAAGCGCCACCGGTAGGCCGAGGAAGGCGGGAAAATGGTAAGGCGTCCCGAATGGCACTTCCTTAAGCTATAATCGTCATTCCATTAGGAACTCGCTAAGTTAGTAACGTAGTTAATATACTGAACTTGCGTACTGTGGCCTGAGTGGCCGTTTTGCCGGAAACACCTTAAGGAAGTGCCATTCGTAAGGCGTCCCCAGATATCGGTGATCCTGCGGAAGATCAGCCAGTGCAACCGCAGCGAAAAAGGCGCCGCCGTGCAGACCGTGCTGATGAGCGTGTACCGGACGTTGAAGTTGCGTGGACATGATCCTCTGGCGACCATCACCTCAGCCTTGCGGAGCTATCTGACTACTGGCCAACTTCCCACGCTGCCGGTATAATCCGTTGCAGATGGGTGAAATGTTACGAATTATGAAAAAGGAGTGATGATGAGTGCGCGAATGAAGAGCCCAATAATACTCACAATAGTCTTGTTGTTCAGCGCTTTCACAGCGCATGCCGGGGACAATACAAATGTTGTGGTCATGCTTGGCGATTCGACCACAGCATGCAGCCTGAACAAAGCAGGCGCCAAGCTGACAGACTATTTACAGGCCTGTCTCACGAAGGAACGCCTACAGGCAAGTATCGTCAATTCGGGAATTGGAAGCGCTACGGCAAAGATTGGGCTTAGCCAGTTGCAGGGTATGGTTCTCGTCCATGATCCTGCGGTGGTAACGATCTCGTTTGGGCTGAATGACACGGGAAAATCAACGCCTGACGAGTATCGGGAATGTCTTGAGAAGATTGTGGAGAGTATCCGGACAAAGACCTACGCAAAGATCCTGTTGGTCACGAGCACGCCTTTCATCGACGAGCGGCACATCTGGCGCGAACAGTTCAGCGCCAAAGGTGGACTGGACAAGGTTCTGGACACCAACTTCTGTGCCGCCATGCGTACGTTCGCCAAGAAGCACAACCTGCCGCTGTGCGATTTGCACGGCCATTTTGCAGCCCTGTTCAAGAAGAATCCCAAACTCAGAGATGAACTCATTCTACCGGATGGCGTTCACCTTACGGACAAAGGAAATGAGGTGGCCGCGAAATATGTTGCGCCCTATATCGCAACATTACTGGCCGAGTCTGTAAGGGCTAATGCGGGAAACCAAGAAACAGCCAGGAATCCTAAGCCCAATGTTGGGATTCCCTACCCGGAAGCGCTCGATGCGGCGGCGGTCCATGAAACGAAGATCGCCGATCTCAATCGCGAAGGGCTGCTCGTCGGCAACGGCGATCTCAACGGTCTGTTGTACGAGCGCGACGGCACGATCTGCCTGCGCATTTCAAAAAACGACATCTGGGATGCCCGCATCGACACGTCGCAAGACCCGCCGCTGATGAAAGTGGACGTGCCCAAGCACCAGTGGACGGGTGGTGGCGGCCTCAATCAAAGCTACCACCGCCCATTCCCGAGCCCTCGCACCGCCGCCATCGTGCTCATCCGCACCAACGCCGGGCCGGCCGCACTCGACTTGCGGCGCGCGGTGGCGTCGACCAACGGCGTGAGCGTGCGCGCGCTGGCCGACCAGAATGTTTTCCTGATCAAGGCGGGCGCGGAAGTTTCCCTCGAAGAAATCAAAGCCAAGGATTTGCCGGCGGCGGAACTGGGCGAGACCGCCGGCGTGAAGTGGTTACGCATGAAAATGCCGGGCGACGTGGATTATGCCGGGATAGAATACGCCGTGGCGGTGGCCACCAACGGGGAACAGAAAGCGGCGGCATTGGTCACGTCACGGGACACAAAAAGGGATGTGCGTGACACGGCGATTGAGTTGGCGCGGAGGATGGTGCGTGAAGAGGCCGGTCCGTTGATCGCCCGGCATGAGGCGGAGTGGGCAAAGTTTTGGGCGGCGAGCGGCGTGGCGTTGGATGATCCGGAGCTTCAAGCGTGGTGGTACCGGATGGTCTACTTGCTGCGTTGCGTCAGCAAGCCGGGGGCGGTGCCGGTGGGACTGTTTGTTAACTCGTCATCGGATGCACCGCCGTGGCATGGCGATTACCATCACAACTATAATGTGTGGCAGTCGTTCTGGACGGCATTTCCCATCAATCACCCCGAACTCGCCGAGCCATGGGTGCGTTACATGAACGAGATGTTGCCGCGCCTGAAGTGGCGTGCCAAGACCAGCTACGATTGCGAGGGGGCGTACGTTGGGGTTGCGTCGTTCCCATTTGAACCGGTCCCGGCGGATTGCAAAATGAAGAACAACCGGCAATACGCTCATATGCCGTGGGATGGCACGCTGGGCATGATGGGCATGTCGGCGCAGGTCTTGTGGTACAACCAACTCTACCAACCCGACCGGCAACAGCTCGTGGAGAAGGTCTATCCGGTCATCCGCGAGGCGGCGTTGTTCTATTGCTCGTTCGCCGAGAAATGCCCGCGCGATGGCGACGGCAAGGCGAAGTTCGGGCCGAGCTACAGTCCGGAGCACGACCATTTTGGCGTGGACAACGTGCCGTTTGATCTCGCGTACGCCCGGCACAGCTTGAAGGCTGGCATCGCGGCCGCGCAGCAACTCGGGCGCGATCCGGAGCTTCTGCCCCGCTTCCGCAACGCGATGGGTCTGTTGCCGGATTATCCCACCGCACCGGACAAAGAAGGCAAGCCGGTTGTGGTGGATTGGATCGGCTGCAAGTTCCGGCAGATCGGCGAACACAACCTCACCGTGCCCGTCGTGCCGGTGTTTCCGGGCGACCAGGTCACGTGGTTCTCGCCGGATCCGGAGAAAGAATTATTCCGCCATACCATCCGCCAGACCCGGCATCGCGGGCTTAATGCCACGATCATGATGAGTGTGGCCAAGGCACGCTTCTCCATGACGGAAGCGTGTGATGATTTGCGCAACTATTACAAACCGCTCGCGCAACCGAACGGCTTGTTCTTCGTACCTGGGTGCGGATATTACCTCGTCGAAAGCGTCGGCATCGCGGCGGCCATCAGCGAATTCCTGCTGCAAAGCGTGGACAACATCATTCGTGTTTTCCCCTGCTGGCCGAAGGAGCGGGATGCGAGATTCACCGACCTGCGGGCGCAAGGCGGGTTCCTGGTTTCAGCGGAACAGAAGGACGGCGAGGTGACGAAACTCGAAATCACCTCGACCGTGGGCGGAACCTTGCGGCTGTTGAACCCATGGACGGGTGAGATCGTCGAGCGCGCGACGCAGCCAGGACAAAGGCTGGCGTTCGTCCGGCCTCCGCTGCCGAAGGACTATCAAGAAAAGAAGTGAAAGCCACATCATGAAGAACACAGATATCTGGGGACACGGCTGGGGACACCATGTGTTTTTTTGGGCTCGGTCGTCACCCTTAGCCGGTCGGGACGGCCGGGACCGCCGCCATGCGTGCCACACATGCGGGGCTGGGCATATGAACTCGCCGCGGCTGGGCGGCGGCGGAAGCCCCCGTGCGGGGCGAGTGGACATCCCCGAATTGGTCGCGGCCATGACCATGGCGATACTCTATGCCTCACGGCCGGGGAAGCCAAGGGCAAGCAAGGCAAAGGCGGAAGGCAGAAGGCGGAAGGCGGAAGGCGGAAGGCGGAAGGCGAAAGGCGGAAGGCGGAAGTCTGGAGCCTGAAGGCTTCTTTTTAGAATCTCGTGTCCGGATTATCCACGTTGTCCGGGTTTGTGGCCGGGAGTGGGGGGGGCGATAGCGCCGCGATGTGTTTTGGAGTGCTGGCCGAGCGCGGAGGAGGGTGTTTCGATAGCGCCGCGAGGTGTTTTGGAGCGCCGGCCGAGGGGGCAAGAGGGGGTTTCGAGCGCGCCATGGGTGTTTCGATGGTGTCAGGGGGATGTTTTCGCGTTCAGCGTTTGTTGGCGGCGTCCTTGGCGGCGGCGTGCCGGATCAGGTCGCGTGGCAGCGACGGGGTCGGACGCCTTTGTTGCCCCTCTTCACCTTCAGAAGTCGAACTGGTCGATGTTGTCCTTGGTGAATATCAGGATCTGGCCGAGCAGGACGTTGTCGCCGACGATTTTCCGCTCTCCCAGCCGGCCGGCCCGGATGCTGGTTGCGCCGGGTTTGAGCGTGCCATCCGCCAGGGCTTTGGCGACCTGGATCGTCAGGTAGCCGAGGTCCTTGGTATTCCAGAGCACCACGGACTTGACCGTGCCGTCCTTGACGTATTCCCGCATGTCGTTGGGCGT
>CAYOBS010000010.1:4556-24286 GCA_964402305.1 uncultured Planctomycetaceae bacterium
ATGCCGCGCAGCTTCGGGTATGCCTTCATGAGGTCCTGGGCGACCTGGAAGGCCAGCTTCTGGTCCTCGTTGGAGGGCTTTATCGCCACCAGGTTCAGCCCGGGGTACTTCTTGAGCCGGTCTTTCATGTGGGCGATCCATGCGTTCTGGTTGGCGGCGGTGAGTCTCGCGGTGATGATCGCCACGTCGCCGTTGGGGTCGCCGCCGAGGTCCCTGGCCATCGCGTCGACCATCGCGCAGCCGATGTCCTGGGCGGTTGCCTGGTTGACGAAGAAGTCGCGCGCGTCGGGCTCGGCGTCGGCATCCCAGGTGATCACTCGCACGCCCTGTCCGCGGGCTTTTCTCATGGCGCCGGCGACGACCTTGGGGTCGTTGGGCGAGACGGCTATGACGTCCACGCCCTTGAGGGTCCACTTCTCGATCATCTCCGCCTGCTTTTCCGGCGAGCCGTCGGTCGGGCCATCGTAGATCAGAGTGACTCCGGGCAGGCTTTGGGCGGCCTCCAGGGCGCCTTCGGCACAGGAGGTGAAGTACGGCAGGCCCTTCTTCTTGGGCAGCAGGCAGATGGCAGCCTTGGCCCCGGCCTTCCGCGTGGCGTTGACCGGCGCCGTGCCGCTGGAGCATCCCGACAAAAGTCCCGCCAGAAGCCCCGCCAGCACCACCGCAACCAATCCCATCAAGCATCGTCGCCGCATAATCGCCATAATCGCCATAAAATTCTCCTTGCCCTTCGCCCGGCCTGGCCGCGGTCACATCATCAGGTCATCCGGCGGGCGCGGGGGCTGCCTGGTCTTGCCGAGGTAGTGGTTGTAGGACGCGGTGAGCGACTCCAGCAGCCGCGGGACCTGCGGGGCGGTCATGTAGACGCGGGCCGAGACCGCCGCCGTCGGAAAGAAGCGGGTGATGAAGTCGAAGCAGAACTCCGACGGTGAATGGCCGATCCGGACGGCGTTGGCGTACGCGCCGCTGAGCTTATCCTCGGGCAGTTTCAGGCCGTCATAGACATCCTTGATGTTCGGGCGCCGCTCGTGGTCCGGCCTGGGCAGCCCAGCCGGTTTGCCGAACGCCTGTTCGTACATCTGGAGGTTGGCCTTCAGCGCCGAGAGGAACTGGCCGACCACGCGCGGGGCCATGACGACCCTTGCCGCCACGCGCGAGGGCGGGGCGACGCCCTGGATGAAATCGAGAATGAACTCATCCGGGCCGTCGAGGATGATGACGCCCGTGCTCAGGGTCCCCTCGGCAACGCGGTCGGTCAGCCTCGCGCCGACGGGGTCGAACTGCAAGGCCTCCGTCTTGGGCTCCTGGGGAGGCGGGGCGTTTTCCTCACCGGCTGGGTTGTCGCCTTGTTCGTTCATGACGCGATCACTATACTGCCGCCCGGCGGCCGCGTCCAGCGTGGAAACAGGGGCCAGGCTCCAAGCACCAAGTTCCCAATCACAGGCAAGCACCAAATAACCAGCGCCAAACCTGCCTGCCGGCAGGCAGGTCTCAAACAAGCTCCAAACGAGTGTACGCGGATTTTCCGGCAGTGGAGTTTCTGGGCCCGCCAGGATTTATCCTCGCACAAATCCCCCGATTTCCCCCGATTTCCCTATTGACAGCCCCCGGTCCGGCCCGTAGACTTCGGCGCTTTGTTACAGGGCGTCGTGTCGTCCGCACGGAGTGCCCCGGCCCAAACGGCGGAATATACCGGGAAATCGGGCCGGGAACGGGCTTGCGAGGTCGCGGCCGCAAGTTCGGACTCCCGGGCGAATCCCCTGCTGCGACACCAATGATGCAGGCCGGCGTAGTTTTGGCGCCCCGCACCGGCTTTGTATTGGATCCACCTTACCCGGTGGTGTAATTGGCAACACAGAAGTTTTTGGTACTTCTATTCCAGGTTCGAGTCCTGGCCGGGTAGCGTAATTACGCGGCTTCATTCGCCTGGCCACCAAGGTTCGCCGGACGGCGGGCCAGGGTGAAGCGATTAAGATATAAACGGTTTATTGGCTGGCAGATACGACAATAACGATGGCGACCACGGCAATCATTCTGGCGGCGGGCAAGGGTACTCGGATGGAGTCCGATCTGCCCAAGGTCCTGCACCCGGTCTGCGGCAGGCCGATGCTGGCGTACGTGCTGGACGTTGCCCGCCAGGCCGGCAGCAGCAGGCTGCTGGTTGTCGTCGGCTACAGGGCGGAGCTTGTAAAGCAGACTTTCGCCGATGACGCCAGGGACATCTCCTGGGTGGTCCAGAGCCCGCAAAGGGGCACCGGCCATGCCGTCATGGTCTGCAAGCTGGAGCTTTCCGGCCTGGACGGCCCGGTGCTCGTGCTTGCCGGCGACGGGCCGCTGATCAGGCCGGAGACCCTGCGGCAGCTTATCGACACCCACCAGGCCGCAGGGGCCGCCTGCACGCTGGCCACCAGCATCCTGCCCGATCCGGGCGGCTACGGGCGGATCCTGCGCGACGAGGCCGGCAACCTCGTCGGCATCGTCGAGGCGCTGGACGCCACCGCGCGGCAGAAGGCCATCCGCGAGGTCAACGTGTCGGTCTACTGCTTCGACGCGGCGGCCCTTGCCGACGTGATAGGCCGGCTGAAAAACGATAACGCCAAGGGCGAGTACTACCTGACCGATGCCCTTGGGCTGCTGGCGTCCGACGGGCGAAAGATCGCCGCCATCGCGGCCGTGGCGCCACAGGACGTGCTGAGCATCAACACGTTGGACGAGCTACAGAAGGTCTCGGACATCATGGCTGGCCGCATGGCGGCGGAGGGTGTGCGATGACGACGAACCTCAAGCTTTTCAGCGGCCGGTCCAACCCCAGGCTGGCCCAGTTGATCAGCGAGTACCTGGGCATACCGCTGGGCAAGGTTACGATCACCTCGTTCCCTGACGGCGAGTTGATCGTCAAGCTCGACGAGGACGTCCGCGGGCGCGACGTGTTCATAATCCAGCCGACCTGCACGCCGGTAAACGAGTCGCTGATGGAGCTGTTGATCTTCATCGACTGCACCCGCCGCGCCTCGGCCGAGCGCATCACGGCCGTCATCCCGTACTTTGGTTACGCCCGCCAGGACCGCAAGGATGAGGGCCGCACGCCGATCACAGCCAAGCTGACGGCGAACCTTATCGCCACGGCCGGGGCGGACCGGGTTCTGACGATCGACCTGCACGCGGCTCAGATACAGGGTTTTTTCGACATACCGGTTGACAACCTGTATGCCGAGCCGGTCCTGAGCCGCTACTACGCCCGGCAGAACCTCCAGGACCTGGTGCTGGTCAGCCCTGACGTCGGCAACGTCAAGCGTGCCCGGGTATACGCCCGGCGGCTGGGCGGGGACTTGGCGATAATCGACAAGCGCCGCACGGGCGGCGAGAACGTCGAGGTCGGGCGGATCATCGGCGAGGTCAAGGACCGCACCGTCCTGATGATGGACGACATGATCTCGACGGGCGGGACGGTATGCATGGCCGCCCAGCTCTGCATGGACAAGGGCGCCCGCAAGGTTTACGTGGGGGCCACCCACGCGGTGCTTGCCGGCCCGGCGGCTGCGAGGCTCCGCGCGGCCCCGATCGAGCAGGTGCTGGTGACCGACACGATACCGGTCGATGAGGCGAAGGCCGCGACGATCGGCAAGTTGAAGATTCTGGGCATGGCCGAACTCATCGGCGAGGCCATCCACCGCATTCACAACGACGAATCAGTAAGCAGTCTTTTCTTGAAGGACGCCGGCCAATAGCCCCGCGGGCAGGCCCGGGAGAACACGAAACATGGCACAAATAAAAGCGACAACCCGCAAGGAAACGGGATCCCGGCAGGTCAAGAAGCTCCGGGCCAAGGGGCTGACCCCGGCGATCATCTACGGCCGGGGCGAGCAGCCGGCCCAGGTGACGATAAGCGAGCACGACCTGGAGTTGGCGCTCCATCACGGCGAGCGCCTGCTCGAGGTGGATATCGACGGGGTGGTCCAGAACGCGCTTGTCAAGGCCGTCCAGTACGACACCTTCGGGCACTTCGTTCGGCATGTGGACCTTCTTCGCGTCTCGCTGACCGACCGTGTCGAGGTCGAGGTGCGGGTGGTCCTGCGCGGCACGCCCAAGGGCCTGGCGCTGGGCGGCGTGCTCAACCAGATAACAGGCGACATCAAGATCGAGTGCCCCGTGGCGGCCATTCCCGATGAAATCCGCGTGATGGTCACCGACCTGGGCCTCGACGAGAGCCTCCACCTGCGGGACATCCCGCTGCCCGAGGGCGTCGTGCTGCTTGGCGACCCCGACGCGGTGCTCTGCCAGTGCGCCGAGGTGGCCGAGGAAGTGGTGGCCCCCGTCGAGGGCGAGGAGGTGCCCGAGCCCGAGGTCATCGGCGCCAAGGAAGAAGAGGAGGCCGCCGAGTAGCGGCTGGGCGCTACCGCGAGCTCCCGTGGCAGGCCACGTGCAAGACGACGTCGACAGAAGGCTTTTCGTGGTGGGCCTGGGCAACCCCGGGCGCCAATACGCACAGACGCGCCACAATGTCGGCTTTCGTGTGGTGGACCTGCTGGCAAGCCGCTGGCGTGCCGGCGACGGCAAGGCGGCGTTCGGCGGGCAGCTTTGGGAAGTTCGCCCGGCCTGGCCGCAAGGCGCCAGCCGGTCGGTGGTGCTGTTCGAGCCGCATACGTACATGAATCGCTCCGGGCAGGCGGTTCGGGAGCTTTCGGCCTTCTACAAGGTCGAGCCCGACGAGTTGCTGGTGGTGCTGGATGACATGAACCTGCCGGTCGGGCGCGTCAGGCTGCGTGCGGATGGCTCCTCCGGCGGGCAGAAGGGCCTGGCGGACGTCGTCGGGCAACTGGGCACGCTGGCGGTGCCGAGGCTGCGGATCGGCATAGGCGCCCCGCCCGGGCGAATGGACGGCGCCGACTTCGTGCTGTCGAAGTTCGCGCCGGACGATCTTGAGATTATTGAAACGGCGATCCAGGTCGCCGCCGACGCCGTGAGCGACTGGGTGTTTCGCGGCATGAACTACGCGATGGAAATATACAACAGGAAACCGGAAGAATGATCGGCCAGGCAGTCGCCCCGGCGATCGTTGATCGGGCACAAGAACGGAAAACCAAGATGAGCCAAGACAAAGCAAGCTACGAAGGCATGTTCCTGCTGGACGCCGGCAACCCGGACTTCCAGGCGGCCAGCGAGCCGGTTCGCACCATTCTGGACCGCAATGGGGCTACCACCCTGGCGATCAAGCCATGGGATGAGCGCAGGCTGGCCTACGAAATCAAGGGCAGGCGGCGCGGGCTTTACGTCCTGAGCTTCTTTGAGGCCGATCCGTTGCGGATCGCCGAAATCGAGAACGACTGCCGGCTCGACGAGCGGGTCCTCCGCATGCTGCTGCTGCGGCGCGAGGGGCTTACCCAAGAGCAGATCCAGGCCGAAACGCCCACCAGCCTCGGCACCCGCCGCCCGGCTGAACGCCGCGAGGATGAACGGGACGCCGTCGAGGTCGACCTGCCCAACCTCGACCTCGACCTCGACGTCGAGGCCGGCGCCGTTGACGAGGAAGGCGGCGACGATAATTGATTTCCTTCAGGCAGCCCCTTATGGGGCACGAGGCCCGCGCGCAAGCCGGGCGATAACCTTCTGTTGCCGGGAGCAAACGACATGGCGAACTACAACAAGATCATTCTGGTCGGCAACCTGACACGGGACCCGCAGCTCAGCTACCTGCCCAGCCAGACGCCGGTGGTGGAATTCGGCCTGGCGGTCAACCACAGGTGGAAAGCCCAGGACGGCCAGCAGCGGGAGGATGTCTGCTTCATCGACTGCCGGGCTTATGGCAAGACTGCGGAGGTCGTCAACCAGTACCTACACAAGGGCTCGCAGGCGCTTGTCGAGGGCCGGCTCCAGTTTGACCAGTGGACGGACAAGGACGGCAACAAGCGCAGCAAGCACCGGATTTTCGTCGATAACGTCCAGTTCCTTGACACCAGGCAGCAAGGCAGCCAGGGCCAGGCCCCGCAGCAGGCCCCGCAGCAAGGCAGCCAGGGCTATGCCCCGCAGCAGGCCCCGCAGCAGGGCGGCCAGGGCCAGGCGCCGCAGCAGGGCGGCCAGGGCTATGCCCCGCAGCAAGGCGGCCAGGGCCAGGCCCCGCAGCAAGGCGGCCAGGGCCAGGCCCCGCAGCAGGCGCCGCAGCAGGCGCGGCAGATGCGCCCTCCGCAGGCTCCCCAGCAGGCGCCGCCGGGCATGGACGAGCCGCCCGCTCCGGGGCCCCAGGGGCCTGCCGGCGAGGAGCCCCAAAGGCCGGCGTACGAAGAGGACTTCGCCGGCGGCCAGGACAATATTCCATTCTAAAAACCGTTCTAACCCAAAGCCGGCCCGGCCTTGGCGCGGGCTGACGCCGGAAATAAAGATAAAAAACTTCCATCAAGAGGAATCATCACCATGGCAAGACGACCGACCAAGGGCAAGCCAATCCGCAAGAAACGTCGCAGCCGTTTCCACGAGCAGGCCAAGTGCCGCTTCTGCCGCTCCAACGCCGGCGAGGTGGACTACAAGGACATCGCCACGATCAGCAAGCTGACGACCCAGCAAGGCAAGATCTTCTCGCGAAAGCGCAGCGGCAACTGCGCCCGGCACCAGCGGTCCTGCATGCGCGCCATCAAGCGGGCAAGACTGCTGGCGCTGATGCCGTTTGTCGCCTAGCACAACCAACGACGCACTCGAAACCACAAGGACACCAACCATGAAGGTGCTGCTCAGGAAAAACGTCGCCAGTGTCGGTAAGATCGGCGACCTGATCGAGGTCAAGCCGGGCTACGCGCGCAACTACCTGCTGCCGCAGGGCCTGGCCTACGAGCCCACGGCCGCCAACGTCAAGCAGGTCGAGCGCGAGAAGCTGAAATACCTCCAGGAGCTCGCCCGCCTGCGCGCCGAGATCGAGGCCCGCGCCGCGCTGGTCAACGGCAAGGAGGTTACAATCTCCGCACGGGCCAACGAGGAAGGACACCTCTACGGCTCCATCGGCCCGGCCCAGATCGTCGCCGCACTGGCTGAACAGAACTGCTTCATCGAGGCCGAGAACATCGTCCTGGACGAGCCTCTCCGCAAGCTCGACAAATATAATGTCGCCCTCAAGTTCGCCGAGAACGTCACCGCCGCCATCAGCGTCTGGATCGTGCCCATCCACGGCGAAGAGCCACAAGCCCCCGCCGAGGCTGCGACCGAGCCGGAGGCGTTGCCCGACGAGACGAACGAGCTATGACCTGAGACCTTCTTTTCGGAACCGTCACGGATGACCAGCGCGAACACATCCTCGATCGACAGTCAGGTCGCCCAGCAGGCCGCCCAGGCGGGCGGGCACGCCGAGGCCGCGCCGGCGATGCGGGTGCCCCCGCAGTCCATCCAGGCCGAGGCCAGCGTGCTGGGGGCCATGATCATCCACGCCCCTGCCATCGACGTCGTCGTCCAGATCGTCCAGGCCGACCACTTCTACCGCCCGGCCCACCAGACCATTTACCAGGTGCTGCTCGACATGAGCCAGGCCAACAAGCCCGTCGACCTGGTCACGCTCCGCGACGAGCTCGAGCGCCGCAAGCAGCTCCAGGCCGTCGGCGGCGTGGAGTACCTCGTGGCGCTGGTTCAGGGCGTTCCCACGGCCGCAAACGTCGAGTACTACGCGACGATCGTCCGCGACAAGGCCCTGCTGCGGCAGCTTATCATCGTCGGCACGCAGATCGTGCAGGAGGCTTTCGACACGCACGAGGAGGCCGGCGACGTGCTCGACCAGGCCGAGCGGGCCGTCTTCGAGATCGCGTCAAGCCACATCGGCGACCAGGCACACTCGATGGAGGAACTGCTCCAGCACACGATCGAAACCCTCCAGCAGACCGAGGGCCAGCTCATTACCGGCCTGGCCAGCGGCTACCAGAAGCTCGACGAGCTTACCAGCGGCTTCCAGCGCGGCGACATGGTCGTCCTCGGCGCCCGGCCCAGCATGGGAAAGACCAGCTTCCTGCTGAACGTGGCGGAGTTCATGGCCGTCGTTGACCACAGGCCGGTGGCGGTCTTCTCGCTGGAAATGTCAAAGGAGCAGGTCGCGCAGCGCCTGCTGGCCTCGTACGCCCGCTTCGACCTGCGGCGGATGCGACGCGGCATGATAAGCGCCGAGGACTGGACTCGCATTCAGCTCGCGGCTGGGGACCTGGCGCCGGCGCCGCTGTTCATCGACGACACGGTCCTGCTGACGGTGCTGCAACTGCGCGCCAAGGCCCGGCGGCTCAAGGCGGCCCACGACATACAGGCGGTGTTCGTCGACTACCTCCAACTCATGAACTACCAGGGCAAGGCCCAGAGCCGCCAGGAGCAGATCACGGAGATCTCGCGCGGCATCAAGGCCCTGGCCCGCGAGATCGGCGTGCCGGTGATCCTGGCCGCCCAGCTCAACCGCGGCCCGGCCGACAGGCCTAGCCAGCGCCCGCGAATGAGCGATCTGCGCGAGAGTGGCTCCATCGAGCAGGACGCCGACGTGGTCATGCTCCTGCACAACGAGGACTACTACCACCGCGGCGACCCGGACCATATCGACAAGAACATTCACGAACTCATCGTCGCCAAGCAGCGCAACGGCCCCACCGACACCGTGTACCTCCGCTTCATCAACGACATCACCCGCTTCGAGTCCGCCGCGCCGGACAGCTACGCGATGTGAGGATGAAGAAGAAGATTACCGCAGAGGCGCAGAGGCACAGAGGGGAAAAGAAGTAAGAAGTAGTCAGTCCCGGCGCGCCGGGAGGAAGTAGGAAGGGGGGGAAGAGGGGTCAGGGGGAAGAGGGGGCAGGAACCTTTTCCCCCAGCGGCACCGGCCGACAGGCATCATGGGGGGAAGAGGGGTCAGGAACCTTTTCCCCCAGCGGCACCGGCCGACAGGCATCATGGGAAAACAAAATAAGGACAACAGGGTGGCGTGCCAGTTGTCCCCATGAGTTTTTTGCGTTGCCGCGCCGCGGCCTCCGCGATGAACCGGGCCGTCAGTGTCAGTTTTGCGAGGCGTTGCATCGCGGATGTTCGCGGTGTGCCCGTCCCCAACGGGGCAGGGCGTATCCGGAAGAATAACGCCTTCCTGCCCCCAAGGGGACGGCGTCACTACGAACCCTCCGCGTGCGCCTGGCTGGCCCCGCGATTCGATAGTGCCTCTGGCGTTTGTAGTGTACACGTGAGGGCATATTCTTCTTGGCTCGGGTGGCACCAACGTTCGTCCATCCGTTGTGTAATAGATGACTATCCTGCTCTGTATTACAATAAGGGACAATCGCCTACTGAAACCAAACGCGATCTAACAATCACGGTCGGTAGGCGCGGAGGGTGGACCGGCCGGCGGCGATGCGTTGGAGTTCGGCGCCGGCCTCGTGGCTGGCCGAGGCAATGGCGAGTGTTGCCTGTTTCCAGAGGGCTTGGATTCGCACGACGGCCTCCTCGGACCCGGCCTTGTCGGCGGGGGTGAGCGACTCAAACAGCGTGCCGAGTTGGTCGACGAGCGGGCCGATGCGGTTGTCATGTCCCTCGCTGACGGCCTGGATGATTTGCCGGAGGACAAGTTCGATGCCGGCGATGCCGGCGATTTCCGCGATGCTCGCGATGCCCGCGCCGGCGGGCTGGGATGCGACTGGTTCGGCTGGGCTACTCATGGTGTGCGACCTCGGTCGGATGTCGTGCGTCGAGCATGGCGCGGTGGACCTGGGCCAGCAGTGCGTTGGCTTCCGGCTTGCCGGGTTCGAGGTCCAGCACCTCCAGCAGGAGTTCGCGTGCGCGCAGGAGGCAGTTTTCCTGGACGTACAGCGAGGCCAGGCAGAAGAGCACGGCCGAGTCGTCGGGATGGCCTTGGCGGTAGACTTCCAGGTAATGGATGATCTGCTTGAAGGTGCCCATCCGCCGCGACATCTGGAAGAGGCCCAGCAGGGCCAGAAGGTTGTCGGGCTCGATATCGAGCGCCCGCAGGTACATGTCGAACGCCTGGCGGCAGTCCATCCGTTCCTGGTGGATCATGGCCAGGCCCGCGCAGGCGCCTGCGCATCGGCTGTCGAGATCCAGCGCGCGGAGGAACTGGCGGTAGGCTTCCTCGTGCCGGCCTAACTGGAACGAGACGTTTGCCAGCCCGACCAGCGGATCGGCCCGGTCAGGCGCCAGCACGGCGGCGCGTGAGAAGCACCACTTGGCCTTTGACAACTCGGCCATGGCCAGGTGGCAGTTTCCCAACTCCTGCAACTTTTCGTACGAAGTTGGCACGATGCGTTTCCATGTGCAATCGTCGTGCCATTGGGGATCTTTATTTTCCGGTGCCGGAATTCGGCCTTCTGGCTGTGATTCGCACCCCCAGGCCCCGCCTGGCGGTGCATGACATGTAAGGCTTTTGGGCGCGCCGTGGCGCGTGGGGCGTCTCAAATCTTTACGGAAGGATTCAGGCGCCAGGGTTCAGGCGTCAGGCGTCAGGGGTCAGGCGTCAGGCGTCAGGGGTCAGGCTTCAGGCTTCAGGGTTCAGGTCTGTTCCCACGCACGCGTGGCGAGCGAACATAGGTCCTATAGGTCCTATAGGTCCTATAAGACCTATGGACTTCCCCATGCGGAGCAACGTGTTCCGTTTCCCGGTTCCGGGTTCCGCTTTTGCTTTTCCTGTTCCCGGTTCCGGGTTCCGCTTTTGCTTTTCCTGTTCCCGGTTCCGGGTTCCGCTTTTGCTTTTCCTGTTCCCGGCTACTGGCTACCCGGCTTCGCCTTCGGCTACGCCGTGGCAAGCCGCCCTACCGGATGAAATCCAGCAGCGACAGCGAGAGCAGTTTCGCCGCGCTGGCGAGCGTCATCTCGTAGAGGTTCTGGGATCGCGCCAACTGCGTGGCGACGTTGACGATGTCGGCGTTCTGGAGCGTGTCGGCCTGGTCGCCGGCCAAGTTGCGGTTGGTCTCGAGCGTCTGCGTCATGGAGTCCAGCGCCTGGATTCGCGAGCCGACGGCGGCGAGTTTCTGCGTAAGGTTGTCCGTCACCGTGGTCAGGTCCGTTCCCGCCTGGCGGAGCAACTCCTGCTGCCGGTTGGATTCCAGGTCCTGGGTGTTGCTCAGCAGGTCGCGGATGTTTATCAGCGTGCCGAAAAGGTCGCCGGAGCCAGGGACTTGAAAGATATCGTCGCCGACGAGTTGGCTTGTGATGGTGGTGCCGGGTGCCACGGGCACACGCATCTGCTCGAGGCTTCCGGCGTACTGCACGTCGGTGATGCGCCCGTCGATGCGCTGGGCGACATACGGCGTGGCCGTGGTGTTCTGCCCGCCGAAGGAATACTGTCCGAGGTGGGACGTGTTGGCCAGCGACAGCGCCTGCTCGAGCAGCGTGTCCACCTCCTCGGCCATGCTGGCGCGGTTGGCGTCGCTGTACGTCCCGCTGGACGCCTGCGTGAGCAGCACGCGGACCCTGGTAAGGCTGGTGGCGGTCTGCTGCATGGCGTTGAGGGAGTTTTCCAGCGTCCGCGAGGTCTGCCCGATGTTCGTCAGGTAGGTGTCCAGGGAGGCGGACTTTCTCCGCAGGTCCATGATCTTGACGGCGCTGCCGGTGTCGTCAGACGCCCTCACGACGCGCATGCCGGTGGATATCTGCTCCTGGAGCCTGGCAAGCGCCGCCGACTGCGTCTGAAGCGCGTACACCGTGTTTGTGTATATCGAGCCCCATCCGCTCATTTGGGTTTCCTCGCGGTCATCTTGTTCACATCATGTCAATAAGGTACTGGAGGGTCTGGTCCTGGCTGTTTATGACCTTGGAACAGGCCTGGAAGAGCCGCTCCAGCATCATCAGCTTGGCGGCTTCCTCGTTCACATCCACGCCGCTGACGCTGTCGCGCTGGTTCTCGAGCTGCTGGATGATCTGCGACGAGCTTTCCTGGCGGCTCTTGGCAAGGGCGACCCGCTGGCCGATGCTGCTGATGAATAACTGGAGGTGCTCGGCCGGGGTAAGCTGCCCCAGCGCGGCCTGCTTGACGTCTTCCAGGTTCGCCATGGCCAGGGCGTTTAGGTTGTCGCTGCCGCCGTGCGATGCGGAAACCGCAAGCAGGGTCGCGTCGTCGAGAACTTCCTCGCTGACGTTCATGGTAAGCGCGGAGCTGCCGCCGAAGAGCGTGTTGATTCCCGCCGCCGCCAGGAAGCCCATGTTGTCGGACTGCGCCAGGGCCTCGACGGTGAACTGCTCGCCGCCGGTCAGCGTTCCAAGCGACAAGGCCACGTAGACTCCGTCGGCAACCGCCAGGCGCTGCCCGGCGGCATATCCGCTGCCGATGGAAAGCGTGTCGACCAACTCGCCGCCGGAGTACACCCCCAGTGCCAGCCCGTCAGTTATGCCGACCTGGCCCGTGCCCTGGATGGTGAACGTGTAGGTGGTGTTCTCCGATCCGCTGTAGTTGCCGCTGATTGTCGGTGCGGCGGTGCCTGTCAGGCCGGAGGACGTCGGCTGGGTCTCCACGCCCGGGCGGAAGTCGAAGGTGTAGCCGTCATCGGCCTTGATCTTCAGCCGGCTGTCGGCGGCCAAAGCCGTCAGGTGGTCCACGCCATTGAGCCCGGCCGCGACATCCGCCAGCGTGTCCTCGGCGGGGTCGAGGTCGATCTTGTATCGGCTGACCTCGCCGGTGGCGGTCTTGGTCACCCGCACCCAGAAGCTGCCGGCCTCGACCTGGGGCAGCGAGTCGCTCAGCACGCCGGAGCCAACCGGCCCGCCGGTGAGTTCCTCGAACGCCCCGGATGATCCGACGCCCTGGACGTGCAGGCGGTTGACGCTGGTTATCACCTGGTTGGCAAGGGTGTCGAGCCGGTCGCGCAACTGGGTTACGACGTTGTTCTGGAGGCCGATCAGAGCGCCGAGCTTGCCGCCGGAGACGTTGGTTTCAACAAGGGATGAGTCCTTCATCGACACGCCGAGCTTTCCGGCGGAATCCATGCCCAAGGTCAGTTCGGTGGCGTGGGCGCCGATGACCAGCGGGGCGCCCCATGCCATTATGTCGCGGCTGCCGGTCTGGGCCAGGCCGTTGGTCTGGATGGGAATGATCTCGGACAGTTCCCGCACGAGCTGGTCCCGCTGGTCGGCCAGCAGGTTGGCGGACCCGCCCCGGCTGACGCCCGCGAGGATCTGCGTATTGAGTTCGGCGATCCTGCCGGTCAACTGGTTGACCTGCGAGACAGTGTCCCGGGCCTCGGTCTGGAGGCTGTTGGAGGTCTCCGTGAGGAAGCTTCCGAGGTTGCGGAACTGATCGGCCAGTGCCTCGGCCGACCATACCGTCTGCTGAAGCTGGGCGGAGCTCTGGGGCTGGGCGGCCAGCTCGCGCATGTCGCCGAAGAACCGTGCCAAGGCGACTGTCAGGCCCTGCGAGCCGAGCTGTCCCAGGGAACTCTCGATGGACTGAAGCGTCATCAGTTCCTGCGTGAGTTGGCCCTGGAGAGGCTGGTTTCGCAGGATTTCGCTCTCAAGCAGGCCGTCCACGGCCCGGCGCACCTCGGTTATCTCCGCGCCGCCGATCGACCGGCTGGAGGGGCTGTCCATCGAGACCGGGCTTATCACCGGCGTCTGGCGATGGTAGCCATCCGTGCTCGCGTTGGCAATGTTCGTGGCGACGATATCGAGGGCACGCTGGGCGACTATCAGCCCGCTCAGTCCTATTGTCAGGTTGCTCATCGGCTATTGCTCCGTGTCCATCAGGCTGCCGCAGCCGCGCCAATGCTGCGGGCCGCGCTGTCCGTACACGGTCACGCGCTGGTCGGGTCCGACAATACATTCGATCAGCAGGCGGTTGATCCTCGCGCACTCAGCCAGCAGGACCGCGGTCTGGCGGTGCTTGCGGCGGATTCGTTCGGCCAGGTCGATCACTTGCCGGCGCCGCTGGGCCAGAAGCCTGCGGTCATTCTTGCCGACCATGCCCAGCAGCCGCTCCAGTCGGGTCTTTTCCGCCGGCCAGCCGAGATGCCCCGCGAGTTCGTCGCGGGCGGCCTGGAACTGGGCGTCTGCCTGGGCCTGGCACTGCCTGGATCTGGCCATCTCCTCGATAACCTGCTCCATCCGGTCGTTGTCGTTGGCGATGATGGACTCGCTCAGCGCGTCCAGTTCCGCCTCGCGCCGGCTGAGCAGGCCGATCTGGCGGTCCAGGCTGTCGATCAGCCGCTGGAGCATCTCCGGCCCCAGCGAGGCCGGCGCCTCGGCTGCGCCGCTGCCGGCGGCGTCAGGCTGCAAGGTGCGAGTCACGGATTCACCTTCTTTCCTTGCTCGGCGCGGGCGTAGCCTTGCCGGCCGGCAATCTGCTTCCACAGGCCCAGCCCGCCCTTGTTGGCGAGGTCCTGGGCGAGGTAATACCAGAACATGTCCTTGACCCCCTGGCCGGCGCCTTCGTCAAGCAGCGGCGATTCATCAACCGTATTGGCCATCTCCTGGAGCAATTTGTGAATCAGCACCGACTCGAAGTCCTTGGCGGCCTGCTCGTTCTTGAGTTCGTCCGGCGAGGCGTTCAGGCGCGCCTCGCCCGGCGAGGACAGCGGCATCAGCGAGTCCGACAGGGATTGAATGTTCATCGTCATCAGATCACCTTCAGCGCCGCCTGGAGCGCCCCGGCCTCCTTGAGGGCCTCGAAGATCGACACCAAATCGCGCGGCGTCAGGCCAAGGGCATTGAGCGCGCGGGCGAGTTCGGCCACCGACAGTGACCGCTTCACGACCTGCATGGCGCCGCCTTCCTCTGTTACGCTTATTTCCGTGCGGTTGACCTTCTCGGTGGTTCCGGCCCGCGAGAACGGCGCGGGCTGCGAGACGGATTCTTTCTCCTGCTTGATGATCGACAGGCTTCCGTGAGAAATAGCCACAAGCGATATGCTCACGTTCTGCCCGACCACGATAGTTCCGGTCCGCTCGTTGATCACCACCACGGCCGGCTGATCGACCTGGACGTCGATCATGCCGATGCGGTTGATGGCGGCCGTGGCGTCCTCGAGCGACATCCGGCTGGGCAGTGTTACGCGGATGGCGCCGGCGTCCACGGCCTTGGCGGCGTTGGGCATGGTCTTGTTTATCGCCTGAGCCATCATGGTGGCGGTGGCGAAGTCGGGGTTGCGCAGCGTCCAGGTAACGGTGTCGTTCTCGACGAAGTTCGCGAGTTCCTCGCGTTCGACGGTCGCCCCGGCGGGGACTCGCCCGACGGTGACGTGGTTCTTCGAGACGGACGCGCTTTTCCCGCCGGCGCTGAACCCGCCGACGGACATGGGGCCCTGGGCGACGGCGTATACCTCGCCGTCGGCGCCTGCAAGGGGGGTGATAAGCAGTGTGCCGCCCTGGAGGCTGCTGGAGTTGCCGATGGTCGATACGGTCACGTCCATCCTGCCGCCCTTGCGGGCAAATGGCTGAAGCTCAGCCGTCACCATGACGCTGGCGATGTTCTTGCTGGCCACGTCGGTCGGGCTTAGCACCAGCCCCGAGCGGCGAAGGATGTTTGCCAGCGCGCGCCGGGAGACCTCACTGTCGTCGCCCGTGTTGTTTAGACCCACCACCAGCCCGTAGCCCCACAGCGGGTTGCTGCGAACGCCCTGGACCTCGGCGATGTCCTTGATCCGCTCGGCCCGCAGGCAGGCCGACGCGGCAAGCAGGGCAGCCAGCAGTCCCATCGTTTGCCATCCGCGGTATCGCAATTGGTGCATCCGGTCTTTCACGTTAATGCCTCCGGTCGGGTCAGAACGGGTTGAAGAGGTCTATCAGCCTGGCCAGCCAGCCGGGGCGGGTGTACTGGCTGGCGGAGCCCTTGCCGCCGTAGGCGACCTTGAAGTTGGCCACCTTCGTGCTGGACACGGTGTTGTCAAACGCGATGTCGCTGGGCCGGACGATCCCGCTGATCTGGATCGTCTGGCGGTCGCCGTCGACTTCCCGCACGCGGGTGCCGGCGATGACAAGGTTGCCGTCCGGCAGCACGTCCTGGACGGTCACGGTCACCTGGTCGGTCAGGCTGTTGTCGCTTCCGTAGTTGCTCTTGCCGTCAAACTTGGTCTCGCCGGAGGACTTGTAGTCCAGAGCCGGGAACGTGAACACGTTCTTGCCCAGCGGCTTGGCGAAAAGCTTGGCCGGGTCGAACGTGCCGCTCATGTCGGCGGTGCGCTCGTCCTTCTTCTCGAGCTTGCGGGTGGTGTCAGTGGCGATGGTGGACTTCTCGATGACGACGACCGTAATCGAGTCGCCGCGGCGGCGCGCGGTGTCGTCGGAGTGGATCGCGCGCGCCTTGACGGGCGCCTTTTCCCAGATGGACCCCGCCCGCGCCGCCGCGGCGCCGGCGCCGAAGACCATCGCGCAAAGAATCGCTCGTGTAATCAGCTTCATTTTCCGCTCTCCTCCAGCAGCGGTTCCACTGTGCCGTCGGCGCATACGCGGGCGGTCAGGATCCGCTTGCTGTCGATGTTCTGCACGGGGACGGCCTCGCCGACGCGTCCGGCGGCAAGTGCCACGCCTTTGGCCAGCAGCGAAAAACCGCCAAGGTCCACGCGGATGCGGACCAGGGCGTTGCGCTCGAAGACCAATTCGGGCTTGGGCGTGGTCAGCAGTCCCTGCTCCAGCCCGCTCCCGGCCGCGACAGCCCGGGAAGTTTGCCGGCCATACGGGCTGGTCCAGCCCTCCTGCGGGCGCGGGCGAAGGACGGTCTCAACGACGACGTTGGACTCGGTGATGGTTTCCCCGGCCGCGATGTCCTTGCGGGCCACCGCCTGGCGCCAAAGGTGGGCCTTCTCGAAGCCGAGTTCGCAGCTTGCCGCGGCCAAACCGTCGCGCGTGATGTGTACCCGCACGGTTGCCCGCTGCTCGGTGGCCCCGTCGAGCAGCGCCGGCGAGAGCTTGACGGCCTGGCCCGTGGGAATGCTGACGGGTTCGACCTGCCTCGTGAGGCGCCACTGGGCCTCGCCCTTGCAGGGCATCTTCTCGTTCAGCATCGCCGACGCGGCTGCAACGAGCCGGCTGGCGTCGATCTCCTGCTCGTTTGGAGTGACAAGCACCTCGTTGGCCCCGCTGAAGCGGACGTCGCGTTGCGAGAACCCGCTTGCGGCGAGCCGGCCGAGGATCATGGCGCGGTCGATCTTCATTTCCTCGCGGCTGAAGGGGGCCCGGCCCAACTGCACCTGCTCGGCTTTGGCGGCTCGGGCGCGGTCGCTACCGCGGACTATGCAGACGGCGCCTAGAGAGAGCGTCGAACCGCGGACCTGCTGCGCGCGCGGCAGGTAGATTCGCAGCTCGGCCTGGTCGTCGAAAGCGGCCGCGGGCGCCGCCGCCAGGATCAGCCACGTCACGAGAATGGTTTTGACTGCCATGGGATTTCCTTACTGAACCAGCGTGGTCGCGGTCTTCAGCATGTCGTCGCCGGTCTTGATGGCGCGGGAGTTGATCTCGTAAGCCCGCTGGGCGGTGATGAGGTTCACCAGCTCGGTGACCATCTGGACGTTGGACCTTTCCAGGAATCCCGCCTGGATCGCGCCCATGCCGTTTTGGCCGGGTATGCCTGTCATGGGGCTGCCGCTGGCGGCTGTCTCGCCCAGCAGGTTATTGCCCTCGCTTGTCAGCCCGGAGGGGTTCTGGAACCGCACGAGGGTGATTTGCCCGACCACCGTGGGGGTGGCGCTGTCGCCGACGAAGGCCGAGACAGTCCCGTCCGTGCCGACGCTTATCGAGCGGGCGTCGCCGGGGACGGTGATGGCCGGGCTTATCTGGTAGCCCGACGACGTGACGAGGTTGCCAGTGGCGTCAACCCGCAGCGAGCCGTCGCGGCTGTAGCGGGTCTGCCCGCCTGGAACGCTGACCTGGAAGAACCCCGATCCCTGGATCGCAATGTCCAGCGGCCGCCCGGTGTTCTCCATCTCGCCCTGGGTGAAGATCTTCATCGTCGAGGCCGGACGCACGCCGCTGCCGATCTCGAAGCCGTTTGGGGCCGTCGTGCCCTGGTCGCTCTGCCGCCCGGCCTCGAGCAGCTTGACGTACATCAGGTCCTGAAAGTCCACCTGGCTCTTCTTGAAGCCCACCGTGTTCATGTTGGCCAGGTTGTTGGAGATCGTGTCCACGATCATCTGCTGGGCCGTCATGCCCGTCGCAGCCGTAGAAAATGCCCGTAACATAAGGAATCCTTTCCTAATCTAAGCCATTGCCACCCGCAGGAGATGGTCCATGCTATCGCCGGATTTTTGCATGCCCTTGCAATTCGCCTCGTACATGCGGCTGACGGTTATCAGGTCCACCATTTCCCGGACCACGTTGACGTTCGACTGCTCGCGGTAGCCCTGTTTTACGCTGAATTTATCAGCCGCCTTTGCGGCGGCGCCTTCGGGCGCGCGGAACATTGTTCCGGACACGGCCTCGATGGCGGCTGGGTTGTCGAAGTCCACCACCTTCAGCCGCCCCAGTATCTGCCCGCCCGCCGACACGCTGCCGTCGGGGCCGACCGACAGGTCCTCGCTCGTGGCCGATGAAGGCAGGACGATCGCGCCTTGCTCGCCGGCGACGTTGTTGCCGGCTGAGTCCACGAGCCTGCCGCCGGGGTTTACCCGCACGGACCCGCACCGCGTGTACATCTCGCCGGTGGGGGTTTCGATCACGAAGAAGCCCTTGCCGTCGATGGCCAGGTCAAGCGTGTTTCCGGTGGCGGTGAGTGATCCCTGCGTCAGGTCGATGGCGCTGGTCTGCCGGACGCCATTGCCGGCGTCCTGTCCAGCCATTTGCTTGTCCAGGGCGCCCAAGAACGATCCGGCGCTGCGTTTGTAGCCGACGGTGCTCGCGTTGGACAGGTTGGTGGTGATGGTCTGGTACTGCTGCATCAGCGCCTGCAAGGAGCTTGCGGTCGGGTTGACGTTTCTGGCCATGACTTACTCTCTCCAGGCCGGTTGGGCGGCGGGTGCCGGCTGGGCCTCAATGCTCGGCTGATCGGCGAGGTTCGTCTCGGAGACCAGTTCGGATACGTCGGATTCCGACAGATCCGTCAGTTCCACGACCAACTGGGCCTTGTGCGAAGTGATGGTTTCAGATCTCACGACGATTCCGATTACGTTGATGTTCCTGCCCGGTCGCGGCTCGAACAGCACGAGCACGCGGCTCTTTTCAGCCAGCGAGGGCATGTCGTCGGCCTCGAGCACGAGTCCCGTGCCGCCCAACTCGATCAGCCGGGCCGGGTGAAAGACAGGCGGCTCCTGCGGTTTGCAGACCATGAACGGGAAGCAGGCAAGAGCGGCCGGACGATCGACGCGGACCCGGCGGAAGCGCCGTAGGTTTATGAACCGGATGTTACTGGCGTGTGCGAGCGTCAGGTCGCGACCTTCGGCGTAAATCAGCTCGGTCTCGAACTCCCATATTGCGCCAGACCGGCAGTACCGCCCCCACAACGGCACGCTGGTGGGCAGTTCCGCGCTCTTTACGTTAGCCTGGGCTCTTATCTCCCAACCTTGGGCCGAGACGATCGTGACTTGGGCCGGCTCCGATATGCCGCTGCCCGTAAGGGTGATAACGGCGCCCTCTGGGATCTGCCGGCTGCCGACCAGCGAGGAGTTTCCTTCGAAGCCGAGCTTGAGCTGGGCGGAGTTGATGACCGCGAGTATCTTCCTCTTGTCTTCCGGGGACATGGACACCACCCGCTGGCAGCCCATCAGCAGGCGCATGCATCGCTGGAAGACCGCCTTGGTGACCACGATGTTCGACGGCGCCCGCAGTTCGCCGGGTCGGGCGGCGTATGTAAGCAGGTTGGTCTCCTCC